>JAFGRV010000283.1 GCA_016934975.1 Spirochaetales bacterium
AATATAGTTACTTGTGAATTAATCGGAACTGAAGTGAGCCGATTGCAAAACCTCATATGTTTGCAATGAGCTCAGTAATAAACGATCTATAAACTTTAATAGGTTGTTTTATTAAAAAATATAAGAATCACTTTATAATTGGAGGAATTATGGCTGATTATACAACAACAATGAAGCAGAATTTTAAGGTCGAAATTGACGGTATTGATTACGGTAACTTTGTTTCCGTATCCGGACTCGGGGCAACTGCCGATCTTACAGATGATATCGGTGGTATGGATAAAAATGCCAGAAAGATCCCTGGAAAAGTAAAATACGAAACAGTTACCCTGGTCAGAAACTGTGATCCCACAGACACTGTTTTAAAGGAATGGTGGAAAACAGTTGAAAGAGGAAATCCGGAACGAAAAGCTGTTTCCATAGTGCTTTTTGACCGCAGTGGAATTGAAGAAATAGCCCGAAGAAACCTGTTTGAATGTGTTCCCAGCGGATGGAACATGTCTGATTTGAATAGTATGGAAGCAGGTCCGATAACTGAAACTCTATCAATTGTTTATGAAGATGCAAACTGGGGCTAATAGTTAACAATTATACTTGTAACATCTTGAACATTCTAACTAAGCTTATCAAGTTGTGGAAGTTTTAGCCATGTACTCGAATGTCCTCATTATATCAAGTAACAGAAGCATTAATGAGGAATAAGCAGGTATTATGGCTAAAACTCCGGCATTGTTGTTGGAATGTTATTGTGCTCCATTACAAACGTTGAAAAAATTGTAGAAAAGGTCGATGGCACATGAGACGGTATATAATACCCGGAGTCTATATTGAACCAGCTCTCAAAAAAATCGAATCAATAAAGATAACGAAGAAATGTCTTGTTGGATTTATCGGATTAGCAGAGAAGGGCCCGCTTCACGAACCGATTAAAATTACACATTTTAAAGAATTCTTAAATATTTTCGGCGGTTTTACTCATTATGCATATCTGGCTCATGCAGTGTTCGGTTTTTTTAACTGCGGTGGGAAAGAGTGTATTGTTGTTCGTACTGCACATCTTACAAATAATGAAAATGATGAAGCAGAAACGAAAAATTCCGCTGCAAAAGCGTTTCTCCTCTTAAAAGATTCCGAAGCGAATGATGCTCTTACGATTGCCGCACAATCTGAAGGTATGTGGGGAGACGAAATTCAGGTAAAATTATGGTATGCACCGGATGTGACTACGAAAATGAAAGATAAAGCTGCATCAGGGAGCACTACGTTACAGGTACATTCAACGGAAGATCTCAATCCCGGGGATTGTCTCTGTATCTACGGAAATGACAAAAAAGAATATAGACGACTGTCATCTGTCGAGGGGACCACAATCCGTTTTACATCACCTCTCCGGCATGAGTATGATTCGGAAAAAGAACAAATATTCTGTGAAAAGTTACTCGTGAATCTTCTTGTCATACACAAGAAGACTATCGAAGAATATCTCTATCTTTCGTTAAATCCTGACAGTATAAATTATTATATCAATGAAATAAATGATCAGTCGGAATTAATTACTCTGAAGGAAACATTACTGCCGAACGATGAGCACCCCATTCCGGAGGAAGTATTTTTTAAAAATTTAAACAGTGGCAGGAATGGTATTTTGGGATTAACTCCGGCAGATTTTATCGGGTATTTCAAAGGTCTTAATAATTATAAAGGCATTGGAGTCTTCGAGGCTTTCGATGAAATGGCCCTCATCGTCAGTCCTGATCTCATCGTTTTTCAGGAACTCATCTATAAGCAGGATGAAAAAAAACAGGCTTTGGATGCGATTTTTGCTGTACAAAGTGCTATGATTAATCAATGTGAGCTTATGGGGAACAGATTCGCTATTTTAGATACCCCTTTATTGGATAATCCGGTGAGTCTTCTTAAATGGCGGGATAAGTTTGATACAAAATATGCGGCCCTTTATTATCCCCGAATAGAGATGATCAATCCCGAAGATCCGAGAGGTTTACGTTCAATGCTTATTCCTTCTTCCGGGCATATTGCGGGTAGTTATGTCGATTGTGATGTAAAAGAAGGAATTTTCCGTGCTCCCGCCAATAAATTTATTAGTGGTATTGTCGGTGTTGAACATATTATCGAAAATGACCTTTATGAGATGTTCTATCCCAAAGGGATAAATTGTATGAAATATGTCCCCGGACGGGGTGTGAAAGTATGGGGTGCACGGACGCTTTCGAGTGATCCGGTATGGCGTTATATCAATGTTCGCCGGACTTTCAGTGCAATTCGCGATTCCATAAAGCAGGGAACCGGATGGGCTGTTTTTGAGCCAAATACCCCGGGATTGCGGAAACGAATTGTACGGCATGTTTCGGCTTTTTTATTGGATCTCTGGCGCAAAGGCTATATGTCCGGAAATACACCGGAAGACGGTTATTATGTAAAATGTGATGATGAGCTTAACCCGCCGGAAGAAGTGGAAAGTGGAAGGATTCAGATCGAAATCGGTATCTCAATTGCCCGTCCCGCAGAGTTTTTAGTCGTTAAATTGACAGCCAATAAAGATGACGGTAT
>JAFGRV010000284.1 GCA_016934975.1 Spirochaetales bacterium
CTTGTTTTTTAGCAAAAATTATTGTTCAAGGAAGATTATGCTACCTTGATATATGAAGTCAGAAGTCAGTAGTCAGAATGGTAGATTCTTACACAAATAACCTACTGAATTCTGACTACTTTCTTCCTTTATCAGATAATATTCCTCGAACTCTTCGTGTTCGAGTTCCAATTATAATTAGTTAAGGTGTATCTAATCCAATTCAGACTAATGTTTGGTTGCGGCTATCTGCGATGGGAAATATATTGATCATATTCAGATGGAAATGGTTCGAGTGCCCGGGGAAGCATCCCGTTTGCCCAGGCTAAAAAAAGACCATAATTTATGCTGCTTATATTTTTTTCTTTTAAAGCATTAATTCTACACATCATTTGATTCCTGGTGATCATACATCCCGCGCAATTTATGACTAATGACAGTTCATCGATTTCCCGGGGTAATTTCCGTGCAAACTCAAATTTCACATCCGGCTGAACAAGCTGCCGAAAAAGCCGCGGGATTTTAACTGTTCCTATATCATCCTCCTGACGATGGTGATTGCAGGATTCAAGGATGAGGATTTTATCTCCGGATTTAATGTGTTTAAGTTTTTTTAATCCATTAATAAAATAATTTAGATCCCCTTTTTTTCTGGCAAAGAGAATTGAAAAGGAGGTGAGCATTTGGTCGTGTGGGATAGCCGCTGCTGCTTTATTAAATGCCTGACTGTCAGTCACAACGAGTTTAGGTTTTATCGTGAGTGCTTTATAAAAATAACGGAGTTCCCCTTCTTTTACCACCAGGGCAGCACAATCTTTATCCAGTAGATCACGAATCGATTCAACTTGTGGTAAAATAAGCCGGCCCTTTGGTGCCGCCGAATCGATGGGAGTAACAAGAACAACTAAATCATTTTCATTAACAAGACCTTCCAGGGGGCTTATTTCATATGAAATAATATCTTTAAATTTTATCAATTCAGTTTTAAGTGTTTTTATTCCTTTTTTTGAATTGTTTTCAATTAAAACGGATTTCCAATTTCCAAGAAATGCTTGTTTGTCTTTATTAAATTCATTATCCGAAAAAGTTATGGCACAAATGACTTTATTTTTATTTACATGTTTCAAAAAATTTTTTTCTTCCCGGATCAACTTCTTATTCGCGGGAGTTACAAAAATAACAATGTCTGCTGTTGTCCATTTCTCCCGGGCTTTATGAATTCGCATGGTACCTACTTGACCTTCATCATCAAATCCGGCTGTATCAGAAATACTCACAGCTCCTAATGCTCCCAATTCCATGCTCCGGGTAACAGGGTCGGTCGTAGTACCGGGTATTTCGGACACAATCACTATATCTTTTTCAAACAAGTTATTCATGAGTGAACTTTTTCCGGAATTCCTGAGTCCGCAAATGACGATATGGGGTTGTTCTGCCATGGGCGTCGTATTCATTTTTTCTCCCTAAAAAAAGATGAGGTTTTTTTATATGTACAGATCACGTTCACCATTTTCAATTCGCGTATAATATTCTTTCATAATTTTTATAAGTTTCGTTTTTTTATAAAAGGTATCACTTTCTATCTCTTTAAATTCCTTCTGAATGAGGTTGTCTCCTATCTGCTTCATTTCATCATCACCAAAATCTTCGATCCACTCTTTAAACGTCAATACGGCGTTTAACTTACAAAATTTTCCCTCATGACCACTTTTAAGCATTCCCATGATTTTTCCGCCAGTCCGGCCGCAGCGGTAACCGGCAGTACAAAACGACGTAATAATTTCTTTTCGCGCCAGTTCTTTTATCATTTCATCCAGGCTGCGCAAATCTGCCAAACAGAATTGTTGTTTTTTCTTCCCCGCATCCTTATCAGAGTATGAACCAATTCCTATTTTGGTTGATGCATCAGCCTGAGTACAACCTAACGGAAGTACTTCTCTCCGGACCTCTTCGCTTTCCCTGGCAGTGAGAATCATGCCGGTGTAGGGAATCGACAACCGTAAAACAGCAACAAGGTTTTTAAAATCGGCATCCGTCACTTTGTATCGTGATTGTTGGCTGTACGGAGAACCTTGAGCGGGATTAAGTCGTGGAAATGAAACAGTATGCGGCCCGATGCCATACCGCTGTTCCAGCTCAATGGCATGATAAAGCAATCCCATTACATCAAAACGCCAATCATATAAACCAAACAATACTCCAATCGCAACGTCGTCGATACCTGCATCCATGGAACGATGCAATGCATAAAGCCGCCACCGGTAGTGTGATTTTATTGTTCCGGGATGTACTTTTGCATATATCCCATGATGATACGTCTCCTGAAATACCTGATAAGTACCAATGCCTGCATCTTTAATTTTCTTTAAATCGGCAATACACATTGGAGCCGCGTTTACATTAATTCTACGAATTCCCGAAGCATGACCCTGTCTGATAATCTGAGTATCATAAATTGATGTCATAGCCCGGGCCAGATAATCCGCCCCTGATTGAGGATGTTCTCCGCTTACCAGGATTATCCGTTTATGTCCGGTTTTGAGTATGTTTTTCACTTCTCCGGAGATTTCATCCTGACTAAGTATCCGGCGGACTTCATTATGGTTATCATTCCGGAAACCACAATAGATACAATTATTAACACATAAATTGCTTACATATAAGGGAGCAAAGGTAACGATTCTGTTGTCGTACACTTTATTCTTTATTTTTGCGGCGGTACTAAAGATTTCTTCCCGGAGTTCCGGATCTTTCACATGAAGAAGCGCCGCAGTTTCTTCCGGTTCGAGGCGCTCTATCATTAATGCCTTTGCAATTATTTCTTCTATGTAACTTCGTTCAGGATTACGATGGCATTCTAATAAATCGATAATTACATCTTCCCGGATAAAATCATCGCCATGCACAAGGTATTTTGTGATTTCATCTTCTTTAATTATTTCTTGTTTCCAATCTTTCATTTTTTGCCGCATTATAAACTCCTTTTTTTATAAAATGCTTTGAATAACCAATATCAAAGGAAATTTCTTTTCCCACACTTTTGATCTTAGGATCCAGGTAATTGATACATTCAAATCCGTTTTCTTCCAGGCAGATTTTACCCGGGTATAAGAGATAACTCTTTTTGTACGAAGCAGGAGTAATGTTAGGCATTAAAACATTGGCTCCTGCCTGTAAAGCTTTTTCACGTCCGTAAGGATCAAGTGTTCCCATAGATGTTGTCGCCGGGATATTTGCTTCGGGTAATAACAACCGAATAATAGAGACAAGCCGCAGTGTCTGTTCTATGGGACTCTGTACGGAATACTTTAAAGGTGTCAGATGGTGAGGAATAAATGGTCCGATCCCGATCATATCCAAATCCAATTCCTTACAAAGCAGAGCATTGCGTATCATGGTTGCTTTCGTTTCACCCGGAAGGCCGACCATAAACCCTGAACCTATTTCAAAGTCACAGGATTTTAAGTCGTCAATCGCCTGTAAGCGTCTTTTCAAAGTTATACCGTTTCGGAGGTACACATGTAATAAAGAATCGGATGTTTCAAACCTGATTAAATACCGGTCTGCACCGGCCTTTTTTAAGATTTTATATTCTTCTTTTGTACGAATCCCGCAACTTAATGTCACAGCTGCTTCATCGTTTGTTTCTATTTTTATTTTTTTTATTAACTCACACAGCTTGTTTATGCCGTAGGAAGGATCTTCGCCGCTTTGCAGAACAAAGGTTCTCATATGTGCGTTATATCCTTTTTTTACAATAGAGAGTATATCCGGAACTTCTAGACGATACCGTTGAACATGTTTATTACTGCGCCGGAGGCCACAATAAAGACAATCCATGTCGCAGTAATTGGAAAACTCTATAAGCCCGCGAAGAAATACTTTATTGCCATAATGCTCCCGGCAAACTTGATCGGCTTGCTTCCTGAGCAATGAAAAATCATCGTTCATGAGTTGTTCAATGTCTTTATATCCGGGTTCGGCCATGAGACCATTCCTTTCTTACCCGCCTTTTCACATGTGTATATCAGGTGCACAGAGAGAGTCCAAAAATTATGATATTCTTTTAACTCGTAAACGTAGGCCACCTTCTTTGGAAGTGGTCTTTGATTCAATTAATTATTCAGCAGGGACTTAACCCGTACACCCCGGAGGTTTCCGATTTTTCCGGTAAGAGCTCCCAATTGATCGGTGGTACCTTCGACAATGAGAGCGATAATATGAATTCCTTTATCGCGCATTGGAAGTCCCATCCTCCCGTGAATTATTTCACTGTAATCCGAAAGGATTTTATTGAGCGTAGCTACATAGGTTTTGTCATTTATGAGAATAGATATGACACCGATTCTCTTTTCCATTAGTTTTTACCTCCGGATCTGAATTATTTCTGATACTTCCACCCCAGTAATGTTGCACCTCGGTTTCGGTTATTGTCTGTTACATATATAACACTATATAAAATAAAAGGCAATAGATCTGTGAAAATTATAACAACTTTTTGATTATTTTTATAAAGGCTGCATCGATATTCCGGACGCCCTTGACTTACGGTATTATTACGGAAAACCTTACCTTGACTTATATCACAAATATGATAGTATATAATACACAAAATATTTATAATTGGAAGTCAGCTGAGGCTGACAGTTGTATACATTTGGACTGTGCTAAAAATAAAGAATATCAAAAAGTGAGATATGAAAGGAAAAAGTATGACTAAAAAAAATTTAATACTTGTTTTACTATTAATGTTAGTATATTCATTTCAACTC
Source organism: Spirochaetales bacterium (assembly GCA_016934975.1). Lineage (GTDB taxonomy): Bacteria > Spirochaetota > Spirochaetia > SZUA-6 > JAFGRV01 > JAFGRV01. The sequence goes on from JAFGRV010000284.1 coordinate 4,752, forward strand.
TATTCCCAGGGGGCATATGTTAATTATGCGGAAGCCTTGCAGAAATCCATCTATTTCTATGATGCGGAAAAATGCGGTTTCACCGGAACCCACAGGCTTGAATGGCGCGGGCCGTGCCACCTTGAGGATTCGGCAATCGCCCTGACACCGGAAACCACAAACCTTTCTTCGTCCTTTATCAATGCAAATAAAGCGATTCTGGATCCGGACGGGGATGGTTTTATGAACCTCATAGGCGGTTTTCATGATGCCGGGGACCATGTTCAATTCGGTCTGCCCCAGGGGTATTCTGCATCAACCCTGGCCTGGGGCCTCTACGAATTCAAACAGGCATTTATCGATACCGGTAACTATGACCATATGCTTGAAATATTACAATATTTTACCGACTTCTTCCTGCGTTGCACCTTTAAAGACGCCTCGGGAAATGTCGTGGCATATTGCTATCAGACCGGGGATGGTTCGGTGGATCATGCCTACTGGGGACCCCCGGAACTACAGGACCCCGAAGGACTCAGGGCCATCGGCCAGAACGGTATTACCTATAAACGTCCCGGCTGGTTTGCCTCTTCGGAAACTCCCGGAAGTGATGTCTGCGCCCAGGCTGCTGCCACACTTGCGGCGATGTATTTAATCCTCCGTGACGAGGACGCCGCCTATGCAGAGACTTGTCTGGAGAATGCAGAAGCCCTTTATGCCTTTGCCGTTAAGTACAGAGGCTGCGCTGATTCCGGGGGCTATTATGGGTCTGATTATGATTTTGATGAATTGTCCTGGGCTGCTACCTGGCTGTATGAAGCAACAAATGACATGGCTTACATAGATGATATTGCAAGCCAGGATGGAGCGGGGAACAACACAGGATATCTGAAACGTCTTATCAGCACTCAGGGGGATACGTGGATTAATATCTGGGTGCACTGCTGGGATGCTGTCTGGAGCGGAGCGTTTATCAGATTATCCATTCTGTTCCCGGATAATGATGATTTTGATGACTGGGCACGCTGGAACCTCGAATTCTGGTCCGGCGGTTCGATTCCCCATGAAAACGAAAGCATGGGGGGCGGATATCTTCAGTATTCTCCCGGTGGTTTCGGTGTGATCAATACCTGGGGTTCTGCCCGGTATAATACCGCGGCCCAGGTATGCGCCCTTATCTATGGGAAACATCATAACAGAACGGATTTCGTGGAATGGGCGCGAGGGCAGATGAATTATATCATGGGTGACAATCCTCTTGATAAATCCTATATCGTCGGTTATGGAAATAATTGGGTGAAGCATCCTCACCATCGGGCTGCCCACGGTTCTTTTACCAACAGTATGGTCGATCCTGTCGATCACCGGCATACTCTCTGGGGTGCCCTTGCCAGCGGACCGGATGGCAGCGATAATCATATCGATTTAGTAAGTGAATATTCATATAACGAAGTTGCTGTCGACTATAACGCCGGATTTGTCGGCGCCCTGGCTGGACTTTACGATTTTTACGGCAGGGATGCAGGGCACGAACCTGTCCCCGACTTTCCACCCCCCGAGTCTGATGATGTGCAGATGTTCTGGATGGATGCACGAATCGAACAGGAGAATATCGAACGGACACAGGTAACCCTTCAAATTCATGGAACACCGATTCATCTTCCCGCCCCCCTCACAGGTGTTACCTGCCGGTATTTCTTCGACATAAGCGAACTCGTTGCTGTGGGGCAGACTATCGACGATGTTACTCTTGTCGTCTATTATGATGAAATGAGCTCCCAGTACGGCGGCTCTGTTGCAGCCACCGGTCCCCTTCCCTGGGATGCGGAAAACAATATCTACTATGCGGAGTTCGACTGGTCCGACGGCGGTATTATCGGGAAAAGAGACTTGCAGTTCGGACTCTATGTTACCCAGGCTTCGGACTGGAAATCGTATTGGGATCCGACGAATGATTATTCTCGGGAGGGGATTGCCAAAGAGTTTGCCGATACCAAACGTGTTCCTATTTACTACAACGGCGAACTTAAATATGGTGCCGAACCCGGGAATCCCGTCTCGACAACCGCGCCGACAACAGGACCGACCGCCGTACCCACAGCGACACCGACTCCAGGGCAGACCGCCGTACCGACAGCGACCCCCACTCCAGGACCTGCCGGTATTACCGGGGATGTGAATGATGACGGGACAGTCGACATCGTTGACGCACTTCTTACGGCACAGTACTATGTCGACCTTAATCCCGCTGCATTTAATCCGGATAATGCCGATACCAATTGTGATGGCAGCCTGGACATAATTGATGCACTTTTGATAGCTCAATATTATGTCGGATTAATAGCCGGATTTTGTTAGTCTCAATATGTTTTTATGAAACATAAAAAGCCGCAGCCCTTCCCCGAAGGAGTGTTCTTCGAAGGGGATGGTCTTTTATTCCCTGAATATTCGCGGCTTCAAAAAGATTATAAAAATTTAATTAAATAAAATGAAAATTTTCCGGAGGACATTATGATTTTTTTTAAAAAAGCCAAAATCGCTTTTATACTATTATTATTAGCAATAATTTTTACTTCGAATCTGCACGCACAGGTCTACGTCAATTTTGCCGAAGCCCTGCAGAAATCACTCTATTTTTATGATGCAAACAAGTGTAACCTGGATTCACCAAGCAGACTCCAATGGAGAGCTGCCTGTCATATGCGTGATTACGAGCTGCCCCTGAATGATGTATCAACCAATATGTCCGCATCATTTATTTCGGCAAACAGGTCGGCCCTTGATCCCGATGGGAATGGAACCCTGGATCTTTCAGGGGGGTATCATGATGCAGGGGATCATGTTAAATTCGGCCTGCCTCAAGGGTATACTGCATCAACACTAGGCTGGGGATTACATGAGTTCAAACAGTCGTTTATTGATATCGGGGCGTACGATCATATCCTCGATATTCTCAAATATTTTACCGATTACTTTCTCCGGTGCACTTTCAGAAACAGTTCCGGTGATGTTGTCGCTTTCTGTTACCAGGTCGGCGACGGCGCTGCAGATCATGTCTGCTGGTGTCCCCCCGAACTCTGGTATGTACTCTCAACTACCGATCTCCGTCCCGCATGGTTTGCCACTGCCGAGGAACCGGCCAGCGATGTGGTCGGGGAGGCAGCGGCTTCTCTTGCCGTCATGTATTTTAATTATCAGGATGTTGATGCGGCTTACGCACAAAAGTGTCTTGATACTGCAATCGCCTTATACGACTTCGGCAAGGCAAACAGGGGTCTCGGGTTTTCCGGCGGATTTTACGGTTCGGGATATGACCAGGACGAATTATCCTGGGCAGCTGCCTGGCTCAATGCGGCAACAGGCGATTCAGGTTATATCGACGATATCATGAGTCAGGACTCTTCCGGGGCATTTACGGGATATCTGAAACAGATAGTAAAAACCCCCGAGGATGAATGGCAGAATTCCTGGGTGCATTGCTGGGACGCGGTCTGGGGAGGTGTCTGGACAAAACTGGCGACATTATACCCGGAGAATGAATTGTATGATTATTATTCCAGATGGAACATCGAATACTGGTCCGGTGGTGAGGTGCCCCATGCGACTTCCTCGGATTCAAATTATTTAAATTACACCCCCGGGGGATACGGGATGATAAATACCTGGGGCTCTGCACGGTACAATACAGCCGCACAACTCTGCGGACTTATCTATGCAAAAAACAAGAACAGGACTGATATCGCCGAATGGGCACGGGGACAGATGATCTATATTATGGGTGATAACCCCCTTAATCGCTCATATATCGTCGGATACTCCGATAATTATGCCAGGCACCCTCACCACAGGGCAGCCCACGGATCTCTCAAGAATGATATGGACATACCCCCGGAACATAAGCACACACTCTGGGGGGCATTAGTCGGCGGACCGGATGGTAAGGATGAGCACCGTGATCTCACAACCGACTATTCCTATAACGAGGTGGCGATCGATTATAATGCCGCATTCGTGGGGGCCCTCGCGGGACTCTATGAATATTTCGGACGATCGGCAGGGCACGAAACGGTCGCTGATTTTCCGCCTTCCGAAACATTTACCGAATATTTAATCGAGGGGAAAATAGAAAATGAAAATGACCAGGGGATCGAAATAAAAGTAAACCTTCATATTGAACCTGCGCTGCCCCCGAGACTCGAGTCCGGATTTGAAGCACGTTATTTTATCGATATCGATGAAGTTCTCGCGGCAGGCAAGGATATTTCTTCTATTATAACTCAGATTTATTATGATGAACAAGGGATGGTCAAAGGAGGACCAAATGCGGTA
>JAFGRV010000285.1 GCA_016934975.1 Spirochaetales bacterium
AAGGAGTAATGACGGTATAAATAAAATGGGAAAAAGGAAAATGTTTTGTTATACAATAGTACTTCTCCTGGGATTGACCTTTCTCTCCAATTGTTCCTATATTGTTCAGGAAAACGCCATCATAATCGACCCGTCATCAACACCATCCCGTTTTGTGAGTGATGAGGAGGATTATGCTTTCACAAAAGAGATTATTCCGAGTGAGGTGAGTGATGAGGATGAACCTTCTTTTGATTCAATAAAGACCACCCCGGAATCAGACTTTGCCATCAGCCATGAGAATGCCCTCGTTGTGGGCATGAATATTTATTTTTCCGCCATCTCTCCCTCGACGGCAGATAAAGATTCCCTCACGTACTACTGGGATTTCGGGGATAAAAGCCCGGGATTCGGTCCCACTCCATACAATCCCGTCTGTCATACCTTTCTCATCGAAGGAATTTATCAGGTCCGATTAATTGTTACGAATGACGGGAGAAAAGTCGGAGAACAAACCATAGTTGTCCGCATCAACCTGCCTTAAAATCCCCCTGTTTTTTTCTTGCATTTTCTTCATGAGTATACAATTCTTATATCAATGACAATGATTTAAGAAAACCTCATAAAGGAGAAGCTATGTATACTCAGGAGAAATGGTTCAAGGATGATTCCGGAAGAACTCTCATGCTGCGAGGTGTTAACCTTTCCGGGAGTACGAAAGTTCCCGCAACACCGGATGGGGCGACCCATAAAAAAGAATCTTTGCTGCATCCCGGGGAGGTTTCCTTTGTCAATAAACCTTTTCCCTTAGACCAGGCGGATGAACATTTTAGCCGTTTAAAATCCTGGGGACTTACATTTTTACGGTTTCTTGTTACCTGGGAAGCAGTGGAACATAAGGGACCTGGTATGTACGACGAGGATTATCTTACCTACCTGGAATCAATTATGACAAAAGCCGCAGACTATGGCATTAATGTATTCATTGATCCCCATAATGATATGTGGAGCCGGTGGACAGGTGGTGACGGGGCCCCGGGGTGGACCATGGATCTTCTCGGGATGAAATTAAATCGATTTCATGCCACAGGTGCTTCCGTGGTACATGCATATTACCGGGGAACTCTCCCCCGGATGATCTGGACGACGAATCAATTTAAGCTTGGTGCGGCGACCATGTTTACGCTTTTTTTTGGGGGAAATGATTTTGCACCTCATACGACAATTGAGGGCGAACCTGTCCAGGAGTATCTTCAGGGGCATTATATTGATGCGATGAAGCAGGTCGCTCTCCGGCTTAAGAATCACAAAAATGTTGTGGGGTATGAAACGCTGAACGAACCTTTTGAGGGTTTTGTGGGACATAAACACCTCGATAAAGTGAAGCGTACCTTCCTCCGGATCGGGGAGAATCCCACTCCTTTCCAGTCGATGATCTCTGCTTCCGGATATCAGGTTGAAGTACCCTTTTATGAAATGAACGGATTCGTCCCGAAGATAAGGAAACATGTTCTTCTTAATCCGGAAAAAGAGACACTCTGGAAAGACGGGTATGAATGCATCTGGAAACAGAATGGTGTGTGGACAGATTCATCGGGTACCCCTTGTCTTTTACATCCCCATTACTTTTATATTCGACAGGGGAGGAAAACTGATTTTGAGAAGGATTATTTAAAACCTTTTATGCTCAGGTATCTCAAAGCAATGCGTTCGGTGAAACCCGATACCATTATATTTCTCGGGAGTGTCCCGGGGACCAACCGGGTCGACTGGTCCGGACAGGATGGAGATAATGTTGTGAACGCAGATCATTGGTATGATGTAAAAACACTCTTTTTTAAAAAATTTACCCCCTGGTTCACAATCAACACCGGGAATTTTTTTCCGTCACTGGGAAAGAAGAATGTGGAGAAAGCCTTTGCGAGTCAGCTTGGCGATATTAAAAGTGTCTCGGCGGTAAAAATGGGGAATATACCGACACTTATCGGTGAGGTGGGGCTTCCTTTTGATATGAATGAGAGAAAGGCATATATATCAGGTGATTTCTCTCTTCATACCTATGCTATGAATCTCTATATGAATGCCCTGGACTCTCAACTTCTCAATTTTACTATTTGGAATTACACCCCGGATAACACCAATGAACATGGGGATCTCTGGAATGAAGAAGACTTGTCCGTTTTTAGTCTCAGTCAGCAGGATCATAAGGCTGATATAAATTCCGGTGCACGGGCGCTTCCGGGTTTTTGCCGCCCCTATGCAAGGAAGGTGGCGGGAGAACCGCTTTTTATGCGTTTTCATCTTCCCACCCGGAGATTTACCTTCTCGTTCCGGCCGGACCCTGACATTACCGCACCCACCGAGATATTTGTTCCTCCTTTCCAGTATCCCCACGGCTTCGATGTCAAGGTGGAAGAGGGAACATGGGAAAAAGATCCTGAACATTTTACTGTTCTGGTTTATGCTTCCGTACCGCGAATCGAATGTAAAGTCGTTATAAAACCGGTGTTAATACGATAGATTATAAAAATTTCCCGGGCTCTGCCATAAAAGATTTATAGAGTTTGTAATGGGTGGTATCAACATAATTAATTTTTTCAACGGGAACCGAGTTGAAATTGTAGATATGTGCCCCGGGACAGGCTAAAAGGATAGGTGAGTGTGTGGCGATGATAAACTGGGCATGCCCCTCTGTTGTCATGCTTTTAAGAATTTTTAAAAGTTTCAGTTGAGAGTGTGGTGAGAGGGCTGTCTCCGGTTCATCAAGAAGATAGATACCTTTAATTGTAAAGCGTGATTTAAAATACGCCATAAGGGATTCCCCATGAGACTTGTTGAGGAGGGATTCACCCCCGAAATATTGTAACACCCCGGGATCGCTTGCCGCCCACTCATCGAGAATTTGAGTAAAATTGTGGAAAATATCCGATCCGAAATATGAGCCGGGAACCGAACCATCTGCCCATTCAGCTTCAATATATCTGTAAAGCATGAGTTCATAGGGATTACTGGTGGACCGGGTCCGTTGAATACCCCGCCAGATATATATTCCGCATTTGTAGGTGATCGCTTCCAGGAGTGTCGATTTCCCCGTACCGTTTTCTCCCACAAAGAAGGTGACCGGGGTGGTAAAATTGATAGAATCAGTCTGTCTGAGGACATCCAGCGTAAATGGGTAATGTTCATTTGTCGGATATTTATCGGTGAGGAGAGTAATCCGTTTAAGATGCATTTTTTTGTCCTTTCATGCCCCGGAATATTGTAATGAATTCGTTATGACGATTCTCTTCAAAAACGACAATGTTAAAAAATATAAAAACCTCCGAAGATGATCTCAGTATACTCAATCCATGAGAATAAGTAAAGTAAGAGAATTTTTATCTCTTATGTGCTGCTTTTTTATCATTATAAGGATTCTGTTTGACTCTTTGGTTGAATCACGATAAAATCCTTTAAAAAAGGAGTCAGTATGGAAGTAACAATTGAAAAATCGACCTTGTCAGGAGAGGTTGTCATTCCTGCATCAAAATCGCATACCATCCGCGCCCTCGTCCTCGCAACCCTCGCCGATGGGACATCTGTCCTCCGGAAGCCCCTCGATTCCGGAGATACGGTGGCGTGCATTAATACCTGCCGGAAGTTTGGGGCCATTATCGAAAAAAAAGAGGATGAATGGATTGTCACGGGGAAAAACGGCAGCTTGACTGTTCCCGATGATGTGATTGATGTATTAAACTCGGGAACAACACTTTATATAGCCCTCGGTATGGCAGCACTCTGTGATACATGGACTGTATTTACAGGAGATGAGCAGATTCGAAAAAGACCGGCAACAGCTCTTCTTTCGTCATTGCAGGACCTCGGAGCAGAGACGATTTCCACCAGACATAACGGGTGTACTCCGTTAGTTGTAAAAGGTCCTCTTTCGGGAGGCAGGACATCCATTGAATGCCCCACATCTCAGTACCTGACAAGCCTTCTTATCAATTGTCCCCTCGCCTCCGGTGATACGGAGATCACGGTTCCCCTCCTTAATGAAAAGCCTTATGTGCAGATGACAATGGATTGGCTCGATTCCCAATCCATACAATATACCCATGAAAATATGAAGAAATTCTCGATAAAGGGAAATCAATCCTATCATTCATTTGAAAAAACGATCCCGGGGGATTTTTCCTCGGCGACTTTTTTTCTTTGTGCCGCCGCCATCACAAAATCGAAGCTTACTTTATCAGGCCTGGATATGGGTGATTCACAGGGTGATAAAAAGGTAGTGGAAATCCTAAAGCAGATGGGATGCAGAATCGAGGTTGATGGGAATTCCCTGACTATTGAAGGCCGGAATTTAACGGGCGGGGAGTTTGACTTGAATAGTATCCCCGATGCCCTTCCGGCTCTCTCTGTGACAGCTTGTTTTGCCAATGGAACAACAAAACTCTATAATGTTGAGCAAGCCCGGCTGAAAGAAACGGATAGAATCGCCGTGATGCATAAAGAATTAAAAAAGATGGGTGCCAAAATAAAAGAAACACCCGACGGATTGATCATTCATGGAAGTGAGCTGACCGGTTCCTCTGTTCATGGTCATTCGGACCACCGTGTGGTTATGGCACTTGCCATCGCCGGGCTTGGAGCAAAAGGAATTACAACCATAGACACAACGGAATCCGTGCACATTACCTTCCCTGATTTTTTTGATTTATTGACAGCAATAAAGGAATAGAGAGTTCATTTATCCCTTTGAATTTTTACCGGGATTATTAAAGGTCAATGAAAGGTGTAGTATGAAAGAAAATATATTCTCGAGAAACTGGTTAAGAATAAAAATGCTTCTGGCAGGTCTCTTTTTTACCCTGTTATTCGGTGTTTTTAAAACCTCATTAGGTAATTATTTAATCGGATTAACCGGAGATGTGGATACCTCTTATTCATGGATCGGGAAGATATCACTCATTATCTTTACAATAATCGGTTTGACCTTATTTTATATCCTGGTAGGTCCTTTTCAGCAATTTTATAATAAAAGAAAGAAAGGGGAGGAAATATCCCCGGAATTATTTAATAAGGCAAAATATATATCGAAAAGAATTGCCAGACTTCTCTTTATCATCAATTTCGGGTGTTATTTTATTTCATCATTAATTATGTATTTCCTTATTTACAAAGGGGTAACTGATGCGACTGTGGGCATGCGCTATTTTATTTTTAATTCGGCAACGAATATTATTTCCGGATTTATCTCGGCCCTTGTTGAAATAACGATCATTGATTTTATCCTTATTAAGCCGAAGGAGACGTTGAATATCCGGTTTCTTACAAATGAAAAAGAGATGAGTATAAAAACCCGGTTCATGCTTTTTACAGCGGGTGTCATTATATATGTCTCCGTATTTATTGCATTACCCGCTTATAATCAGCTCAACAAGGATGATGTGTTTAAAGATCTTATCGTACAAAATCTCCGGAGCGAGGCTACTACGAAAGAAGATATTCTTGTCATTTTTGAAGAAAAGTTTTCCATTGACAGAACGAAGGAGTTTACAAATATTTCCCTTTCCATTTCAATCGGGATGTTTATTATTATCATGGTCTCCGCATATATTATTTTTAGAGAGTTTGATCTCCGGCAGAAGAATATTACGAAACATCTCCGGGAACTCTCCGGCGGGGGAGGGGACTTGAGCAGCCGTTTCCGTATTATCCGGTTTGACGAGATCGGGAGAACGACTCATTATCTGAATACCTTTATCCAGTCCTTCGCGGATATATTTAAACAGATAAAATCGGGAATATATGATGTAAAAGACTCTACCCATGTTCTTACAGCCTCACTTAAAGAAGTCGGTAATGTGACATCGGGCATAAATACCTCTATCGACGAGGTCCAGGCGGCAGTTGCCGAGCAGCTCCAGGTAACCGAGAACGCAAAAAAGAAACTAGATGAAACCCTGGAGTCCATAATTAATATCAGTTCAAGTATCAATGATCAGGCGAGTGTCGTTGAACAAAACTCGGCGGCGATTCTTGAGATGACGGAAAGCATTACCTCTGTGCACGGATTAACCGAATCGGCACTTGGGATCGCAAAAGAACTGGAGTATGCCTCCGGCAAAGGCAATGAATCTGTTTCAGATACAATCGATTCTATGAAGGATATTTCCTCCTTTTCCGAGAAAGTAAGAGAGGCGATCGAAGTAATCGGTATGATCGCCGGGCAGACGGATATTCTTGCCATGAATGCCGCCATCGAGGCGGCTCATGCCGGTGAATTCGGAAAGGGTTTCGCGGTTGTTTCGGATGAAGTGAAGAAACTGGCCGAGGTTTCCTCTCACAGCGCGGCTGAAATATTGGAAATAATTGATAATATGGGCATAAAGATTCAATCGGGAGTGGTTCTTTCCCGGACAGCAGGGGAATCACTGGAAAAGATTACGGGAGATATGCAGAAATCCACGCAGCTGGTAACTGAAATCGCAGGGGCGATGACACAACAATCAGCCGGGGCCGCGGAAATAAATCAATCCTTTACTCATTTATTGGAAGTTACCGAGAGTTTAAAAAATTTTCTCACGATTCAATCACTCCTTAATGACGGAATGAAACAGAGCATGAATGAACTCATTGCCTATTCCCAGACGATGAAAGAGACCTTTCAATCCCTTGTCCGGAGTAATTATCAGGTGAATGACGAAGTGAACAAGGTAAATTCCGTCGCACTTAAGAACGATAAGGTGGTAGGCGATCTTTTTAATCTCATAAATAAATATAAACTGTCGGATGCGGAAATAACAGGGGTTAAGGTCGCGGATTAGTGCTTTGAAAACCCTTTTTTAAAAATCATCATCATCCCCGAAAAAATCGTCATCATCCCCAAAGAACTCTTTATCATCAAAACCCTCTTCTACAAGATCTTTTGTTCGTTCTTTAAGTTTCTCTTTTTTCTCATCGTCCTTGCCTTTATTCTTCTCTTTTTGTTCCTTCTGTTCCTTCTCATTTTCCTTAATTTTATCTCTCACCGTATCAAGGGCCTGGTCTTCCGTCACAATATCTTTCTTTTTATCCTTTTCTTTCTCTTTGGGTATATCCTTGTCCTTGTCCTTGTCCTTGTCCTTGTCTTTGGGGAAGTCGTCGTACACGATCTCTTTGTCTTTATACTCCTCGTCATCGGTATAAAGATCCTCATCGGTATAATCGGTATCTTCCAATTCTCTGTCATCGTAGTAATCCGTATCATCATAGACGATATCATCATCAATAATTTCTATTTCATGTTCCTTTATATAGCCTAACGCAGAGTCGGAGGCTTCGCTCGTAATCTTCCCCTTTTGTGCCGTGACACGGTAATATGCCCGGGGCGGTACCACTTCCTTATCTTCATAAAATAAGAGCGGGGTGCCCGCCACTTCGGACCATTCGGCCTTTTCTTCTTTCCATTTATGGACAATATATGTTTCCGCCTCACTTACACTCTCCCAGGAAAGAGTTATCCTGTCCTCATACTCTCCCTGTGAAGCGGCTACTTTTTTCGGCTTCGATAGTACAGGGACTTCCTCTTCGGGCAGGTTGATGGTAATTGAAAATGCCTGACTTGGTCCGCTTTCACTCTCACCCTTGTAGGCGGTAACGATGAACCAGATTACTTCTCCGTCAACGAAATTCCTTTTATCCCTGAAATTCGTATCCCTGGTACTCCCTGTCCGGAGGTAATTTTCCTTTTCATCGTTAAAAGAGTAAACATAATAACCTGTCACCTCTTCGACTTTATCCCAGGTAAGATAGATCGTGTCTTTATCGAATAATCCCGCCAGGTTTCCCGGAATGCCCGGTTCCTCATCAATTATTCCCGCATAACCCTTTGCGGATTCGCTGAATTCACTTTCACCACTCATGCCGATGCTTCGAATTGCATAGTAATAGATGCTTCCGGGTACGACGGTGTCGGTATCGATATATGTCGTCCCTTTTGTACTTGCAATTTTCAAAAAATACTCATCCGGTTTATCCGACCTGTAAACCCTGTAGGATAATGCGTTCTTTGCTTTTTCCCAGGTTACTGAAATGGAATCCGGGTATGCTCCTTGAGAAACCTCGACATTAATGGGTACAGCCGCCTGTTCCGGGTTGTAGATTACTTCATCGTACAGAACGATCGCCGTGAGTGTATGTTCCTTTATAAAAGTATAACTAAGCCAGCAATAGCCTTCTTCACCCCATGTTGTTCCCCAGGAGTTGATAACTTTAACAGCGCTTTTTGCATCATCATAACCCACAACGCACATGGCGTGACCCCCGTAATACGTTCCCGTCCCTTCGGTAAAAACACCTCCGGTGTAATACATAAAATTATCGTATGTATCAATACCGATAATAACCGGGTGGCCCTCCGAGAGGATCCGTTTTATTTCATCCATATCTTCGTAATGAACACTGGCAAAAGAAAGTGCTTTGAAATTGATGGCTTCGTTATGGGCGGTTATATCCGGCTGTTTTGTAAAGTTTTCCGTATACGGCATGGTTTTAAAGCTTGCGCATCCTTTGGCAATAACCAAAGCTGCCGCGTCTTCAAGGGCGGATCCCTGGTCGATGCCGTCATTAATCTGATTATAGATATAGGATGGGGAAAAAAGATGATCCGGAGTAGTTGTTCCCCAGTTTCGTTCGATGTTCTCGTAAAAAGATTTGCATGCATATGCCGTAGCCCAGGCAGTGCAGCTCCCGATCTGGCCCTGGTCCCCGGGCCGGGGGAAATAGGGAGAAAGATCCACATCCCCGGCGAGTTCGGGAGCGGAACCGGTATTGCCCTGGGGTGAAGCAGCTCTGAATGATTTAAAGAGCTTTTCCGGTGTTTTTATCAACCCAAGACTCTTTTCCTGATCCTGATTTTTACACCCCAAAAACAGGATGCACACCATTATAATAAAGCAGGCTCCTTGTCTCATGATTGTATCTCCTTATTGTGTAATAATAAAAAGGTTTCCTCTTTCTCCTTCTTTTATATAGTGTAAGGAACTCCTGCTGCTTTTTCAACAAAGTTGCTCTTGATTTTACTTATTTCTCTGTGTCCCTTTTTTTTACCCCTTGAATATGGCACTTGTATACAATTTCCTCTTGAAATTCATATGTTCCTTCTTTACACTTTTACTTACAGGAGATTACCCTTGAGAAAGAAAATAGTGATTATTATGCTGTTGTGTATCCTCTTTCCCCTTTATCCGGAGAATATAAATAATGATTTTGAATTATCATTAAAACTGGATAGAGATACTCATGCAGTACTCATCTCCATTAAGCCGAAACGGGACATACAAATTAAAGGCATGTCTGAAGAGGAACCATTTATCGTCCTTTCGGGAACTGGGGTGATTTTTGAGAATGATGGTATTCATATCCGGACAGATTACATTACCGATTCGAAACCGGAAATCCTTCAATTCCCCTTTCGCCTTGCCGATGATACCCGGGAGATAACAAGCCTTGAGGTACATCTCGAAATGACCTATGTCCCCTGTCTTATCAGCACCGGGGTATGTAAATTCCCCCAAACGATAAAGCATGATTACCTTCTAAAGCCATCCTCCCCGGGAATATCCCTTGATATTATTAATACAGGTATCCTCATAGGGCTCTTTATTCTCGGGCTTAT
>JAFGRV010000026.1 GCA_016934975.1 Spirochaetales bacterium
GTTATTTTTGCCATATATAATTTAATTAGCCTCCTAACTATATTATAAAATACAATTGTAGCTGAGGTTTGTCAAGGCAAAAAGAGAACATAGTTCCCCAAATTATTTAATGGGAGAAAAGAGGAAACACAGATGACACCGGTTTTACAGAAAAATATTTATAAATCTGAGGTTAACATTTTTTAGATTATTGAGAAATCCGAATTCCCGTACAATACAGAATATAAATATACGAGCTGGTATAAAGATACCTTATACCAGCTCTTTTTTATCATTTTTTCTGAACAACAGGGATCCAGACTTCACTATAATAATCGGGGCTTTGACTATCTCCCGGGGGATATAATTCCAGTTCCGGAGATCTGTCATGTTCATAGTTTGATGACGGAAACCACTCGCTGAAAATACGTTTCCATACTTTTTGGATAGCATCGGGCATCGGGCCGATAGATTCGAATATTGCCCAGGTGCGGGATGGAATAGTGATCGTCTCCATGCCGGGAACCTCTTTTATAGTTTCTGCTCCGGCAAGATAGGACCACTTTTCTTCGGTATCCGTCTCTTTGTAACAGAGAACGGCCGCAATTGCCCCGGAAAGAATACCTTCTTTATTTTCTCTGGCCAGCTGCCAAAACTTTTCACCAAAACCATCTTTGTAGCATTTTTTCCAGAAAGCGGGTATATCCTTAAAATTTTGCCCGTCTTTTGTGGTAACCATGATACTTTTTCCCGCAACCATGAATGATTCCATTGTTTTGATTTTAAAATCCATACTTGTATCTCCTTTAATTGATAAGGTAAATGATAATGGAGCAAAGGATTTGAGCCTGATGCCTTCTTTACGGGATTCCCGGGGTGAAATACCATGGAGCCGTGTAAAAGCCCTGGTAAAAGCTTCCGGTGATTCATAACCGTATTTGAAGGATATATCGATAATCTTTAATGAACTGGTGAGTAAATCCTGGGCTGCCAGAGAAAGCCGCCGGTTTCTAATATATTCACCGAAACTATACCCCGCCAGCATATGAAACATACGCTGGAAATGATAGGTTGATGAATTGGCTTTTTGGGCTGCTTCCTGAGGATCGGGATTTTCTAAAATATTATCTTCGATATACTTAACCGCAGAGTTCATTCTATCAATCCAATCCATACTCACTCCTTTATCATCATTAGATACATTTTATAATGATACAATAAAAAGTTCCTGATTCATAGTGCTTTTATCAGCAAGGTTTTTGAAACAGAGTTATTGATTTTACTTGTATCCGGCTCAACTTAATGGATTATGTTCCATTCCGTGCTTGTTTAAAGATTCCATAGGGTGTAGAATATTCATAACCATGGCGTATACTATTTTAATTGTAGATGATAATAAAAGTTTCAGATCGGAATTCCGTGATATTCTGGAAGAAGAGTATGATGTCCTGGAAGCAGCGGATGGACAAGAAGCTATTGATATTATTAAAAAGCCGAACATGATCGATCTTGCTATTCTTGATTTTAAAATGCCCGGCATCCAGGGAACAGAGGTTTTAAAACAATTAAAAGAACTGGAGCCTGGTTTAATTATCATTATTCTTACCGGATACAGTTCCAAGGAACTCATAATTGAGTCGTTACAGAAACACGCGGATGATTTCCTGGAGAAACCATTAAATATAGAAAAAACATTGAATAGAATTAAACACCTTTTAGATACTAAACAAAATGACGTAAAAGGTGTAATTGAAAAATTAAAATATTTTGTAGAAAAAAATTTTCACAAAGATGCAGGCTTAACCGAAGCTTCGGAAGTTGTGTGTTTAAGCCCCAAATATATCTCGAAAATCTTCAAAGAAGAAACCGGGATCGGATTTAATGAATATAAACTTACACTTAAGATGGATAAAGCCAGGGAATTACTGAGTTCTCATGAATATAATATTAATGAGATTGCAGGTAAAACAGGATATCTGAATGTTGAATCTTTTGTCAGAATATTTAAAAAAATGACAGGTGTCACACCATCCGAGTATAGAGAGAAAATCCTTAAAAAGTAAGAGGGTATGGAAAACGGTCTAAAATATATTTTCGATAAAAATCACAATCTTCCTGCTGAATTGAACATACTGTTCGATGGGTTTATTGATCCTGTTATTATTTTTGATGCATCCGGAATAATTACAAAAGTAAATAAACCGGCGATCACTGCCTTACAATTCAATCCACTCGAATTAAACGGTATCGATCTTGCAAAAAAAACCAGGTCATGTTTCCTGGCCTGCAACGAGAAACCGGAGAAATCGGTTTTATCGAAAATTCTAAAAGGAAATATCGTAAAAAATGCAGCCTTTTCATTTTTAGATATTCACGGAAAGAAAAAATATTATACCTGTTCAGGCTCCCCTATCCGTGATCCCGGCAGAATAACAGGAGCCATTCTCATCTGGCATGATAATTCAAAAGAAAAAGAAAAAGAACAACAACTGAAACTATCAAATAAAGAATTAAAAACCCGGATTAATGAAATAAACAAAAAACAAAAACTATCAGATAAGAAAATTAAAAGTGATAAAAAAGAGATTGATATAAAAGATTCCCAGATTATGGTCACCAATAAGCTTCTTGAAATAATTTTCTCCAATACTCATTTTCTGATCGCTTATTTAGCAACGGATTTTACATTTATACAGGTAAATGACGCATACGCAAGGGCTTTCAGCCAGACCCCTCATTTTTTTCTCAATAAAAATCATTTTGATTTATTTCCATGCGAAGAAAACAGAATTATCTTTGAAAATGTGGTAAAATCCGGAAGATCATATATTACATACTCAGAACCGTTTTTTGATTCCGGCAGACCTGATCCGGAGAGTACTTATTGGGATTGGAGTCTCCAGCCTATAAAAAATAATGATGAGGTAGAAGGAATCATTCTGGTTCTGATAGATGTTACCAGAAGGAAAAAAGCAGAGGAAGATTTATTTAATGCAAAAAGATTATCCGATATCGGAACCCTTGCGGCAACGGTAGCGCATGAACTTCGGAATCCCTTAGGTGTTATCCAGGCCGCCGCCTATAATATCAAGAGGAAACGGCAGAATACGGGAATAGATAAACATATAGAAAATATCAATGCAAAAGTAGAAGAGAGTGAGCTGATTATCAATAATTTGTTAAGCTACTCAAAATTAAAAATTCCGCAACGCAGTAAAACTCCGATTTATAATTTTCTGAATGAACTATGTGATGATATTATGAGTAAAAAAACAAATGAAACCATTACTTTTATCAGAAATTTTGATGTCTTAAAAGATACAATTATCCCCATTGATCCTATTCAAATCCGGGAAGTTCTGAATAATATCATAAATAATGCCTATCAATCTTTATTTTTGACAGATGGCCGTATAGAAATTCTGGGAGATCTCTCCAACAGTAATCAATTACTTTTGCATATTATAGATAATGGAGATGGAATAGAAAAAGATGATTTAGAGAAAATATTCAATCCATTTTTTACGAACAGATCCAAGGGCACAGGATTGGGCTTAACCATCAGCAGAGAGTTGATTAAACTGCATCATGGAAATATCGAGATTGAAAGTAAAAAGGGAGAAGGGACGATCGTTAAGATTTCCCTTCCTTTACATGTGATTGAATGAAAAAGAGCATCCTGATAATCGATGATGACCAGAAATTTTGTGAAGAATTTAAAGAGATCTTCGAAGACGAAGGATATTATGTTAAAACTGTTCATAATGGGTTTGCCGGAAAAGAGATCCTGGAAAATGAAATATTCGACATCCTTCTGTTAGATATTAAGATTCCGGGTTTAAACGGATTTGAGATTTTAGAATGGTTAAAACAAAATAACTACCGGATTAAAATAATGGTTCTCACCGGAAGACCAATAGACAGGTCCGGATATCTCAAAAATACGAATAATGAAGAAGATCTTTTAAGCTATGCCGACAAGGTCATGAATAAACTTTCACACATCGAAACTATAATTGCCGGAATTCAAAACCTCATACAATAAATCCGATATGCAACGTTAAGTTCATAATACGATCAAAAAAATAAAATCAAACCGGGTAAAAGGAAAAGTGTTAGAATAAACAGGAAACACCTCATGGTATTCCGTATCTATCTTCGATAAATTTAACATAATGAAGAATTGAATTGAAACAGGAGAATATTTATGGATTTTTTGGACCGAATGAAAGAAATTATTCAGAAAAATCTGGAAAATCAAAAAGTACTCTCGGAACAGGCATCGGAAAAAGCAAAAGGTTTCGGAAAGCTGGGACTCTTATATCATGAACTAAGTGAGCTGGAGAAAGATGTTCAAAATAAATTCCTCATTGTCGGGAATGAAGTGTATTCGGCATTAATAAAAAAAAAA
>JAFGRV010000286.1 GCA_016934975.1 Spirochaetales bacterium
ATATGATGATTTTTTATAAGAGGATCATATACTAATCATCTTTTTTACCCATTATTATAGTTTTTTTCAAGTAACCTCCCATTCATAATTTTATATTCCCTTTTTTTTATAATGAGATTGATGTATTATGCACCCCCTATTTTTAATATACTACCATTTTTACTGCAACGGCAACAATTTTATTTTCAAGATCAAGTCAGGTTCCGAAGTCGGAGAAACCGGAGATTCTTCTCCAAAGTATTATTTTGGCTGCCGCCAAAATCGGGATAATGAGTTGAGTAGTTTTGTGTCTATAGACAGAAAAAATTTATCCGTTGATCCCGGTTTCCGGTGTTATTGTATTCTCCCCGTCAAGTTTGAGTGCTTTTTTTATAAGTACATTAACATGAATCGCACCGACGATCAGTATCGGGAAAATCAGGAATACCAGCCAGGAGTATGATTCCCTCAGCACAGGATCTATTCCGGCAAAGAGAACAAAATCATATCCGCCATGATACAAGACTCCCCAGAAAATTCCCCGTAAAAACAAGCTTGTTTGTTTTTCTTTGTTAGTGAGAGCAAGACCAAAGTAAAACCCCATGATGCCGGACCAGATTGCATGCCCCGGCACGGCAGTAAATGCCCTCAAGATGCCGGTTGTGATATCGCCTGCCGAATACATGATATTTTCAAGACAGGCAAACCCAAGGCTGATAATAGCCATGTAAACGATTCCGTCTACGATTTCATCAAAATGTTTGTTTTTATAAATTCCGATACGGAAAACAAAATATTTTGAGAGTTCTTCGATTAATCCTGCGATGATAAATGATTGGATGAATACACTTATCCACGGATTGTCCGACTTTAACACGTAGGTCAGACCAAGTCCGACAGCAACCGCCGGAACGATAGAAAGCACCCCGAGAAAAAAAGCTTTAATGATCATTCCCTTTGGTTCCTTTTTGAGTTTATCTTTTCTGTAAAAATACAAGATAAGCAATAGTGCCGGTAAAATTGCTAATCCGATACTGATGAAAGTTATCATAGAGTTCTCCTTTTCTTAATCATGCATATTAATCCTAAATAGAAACTCCGGAGATTGCAAGAAAAAGATTTTTTTTATGATTTACTATCAGAAGAAAGACATCTCCTGTGGGGTTGTTTTTCACTTTTTATCAATTTTCAGGATTTTGCCGATCCGATAACAGATCTTATCCGGGCAATTATGCAAAATAAAACAATCGGTTTTTATCACCCGGCAACAGGTTATCCGATAAACAGTACAATACAAACCGGTCCGCAGGTACTGCCGGCACTCAATTGCGATACTTTTATGAACGTACGTAATGGAGCATAAAAAAACCTGCATCCGTCATTTTATGGGATGCAGGTTTAAATAACTTATGATTCTTTGTTTTTAATCGAAAATATATCTGCTGTTTTTCTTCTTTATTACCACGGTGTTTAATGCGACATCGCCGGATGTAGCTGTGTATGCATATGCTTTGATTCTGTAAGTGGCAGACTTGTCTGCTACCCAGGAAACACTCTCAAGGCTTTTATCCGTACTGGTTCCGCCTTTCTTATATACGAGGGATGAGCCGTCTATCTGGTATATTTTGATATCGATATCACCCCCGTTGGCAGCTTTCCAGTTTGCACCGCAATAAATTTTATCACCGCTTGCTGCATAGACATCCACATACATTTCTTTGCCTTGAGTAGTTAACTTAGACATCCCCCTGTTTTTTGACCGGAGGACATCCATCAAATCGGCAAACCATACCAGGGTTCCCGCGCAGAAGGTGACGGAATTATTAAGCGCCGATACTGTTCCGTTATAGACATTGGAATTATTCAGATTAATACTGCCTGTTCCGATGGCTTCCACTACCTGCCGGCCTGAGCTTTCTGCCATGGATTTGGAAGCATGCCTGGGGAGATCTTCGGGGTTTGTATAGTTGCCAAAGCTGGTATTATAGTAGCGGGCACCTATTTGATTATAGAATTTTTTTCCTTCCGTCCAATTCGTTTTAAAGACATTTTCATAATCCGTATGCTGGGTGGCTTGTGCTGCCGTGCCGGAAACAAGATCCACAAGCAAATTGCTTCCATCCGACCAGTAATTATGATAAGGAACTCCCATATCGGCCATATAATGAAGAGCATGTGATAGTCGAACATCATGAGTATTTGTATTATCCCGGAATCTTTGATATGCTTCATTTATCATTGCGTTAAAATTATAGTCCGCCCACCTTATGGTTCCGAAAATATCACTATAGGGTGTGCGGTGTTTCCAGGTGCTTCCGTCCAGTCGCCAGAAATAGCAGTGTCCCGGTTTTCCCGGATAATTAAGAGTAAAAGACACGGGAATAGGAATAGGAAAAGGACCAGGCGCAGGCACCACAGTTGTAATCTTTACAGTAGGTCCCTCATCATTACTCCCTGTCCAGCTGTCCGGTTCAGTTGATTTTTCCCAGAAGGTTGAATTGGTAATACCTAACATTCTGCATGCGAATTCAGCTATGCTTTTATGCTGGGTGCCGTTCCAACGCACCGTCTCATTCTGTGCCGCTTTTTCCTCTATTGCCTGCTGAATATCGGCGCTTATACTATCAGGTCGATTAGATAAATCATCTAACGTACAACTTGCCACAATTACCAGGCTTACGGCTGCGGTTAAAATTTGTAAAAGTCTCGTTTTCATTGTTTTCTCCTTTTTTAAAAAATTATAAGCGAAGCCATATTTTTTTTGGCTTCCTTGCTGTGATAATACATCTCTTTTTCCCTTTTGTGTCGGCATTATGATGTGACAAAAAATGCGACAAGCATGGGCGATATAAATACTGATATTAAATGAGAAAAATTGAAGGAAGGAAATCTTCCTGCTGAAAATGAAGACGAAGTATAGCTGAAACGGCTGTCATAGGTTGTTTAAAGCGGGATGATATCCTTTACATCAATAGTGAAGATCCTTGGTTTATGAATGGGAGAATCACCCCTTTTATCCGCCCTTCATGAAACGACTCCAGCCGGATCACCCGGAAAAGGCCTTCTGCCTGGTAAATCTTTTTTTGGTTGACATCTATAATAAGCAGTTTTTGCTTCCATTCTTCTGTCCATTGAGGTACGGCTAAAAAGAGTGAATCGGAAGACCATAGATCAAAATTGAGCGTGAGTTTCCATAATCCTGGTATTTCGGTGAAATGAGACTTTAATAATTTTTACTCATTATTCACATTGTTGTCTTAAAAATTGTTTTTATGAGCGGTTCTTTATAACGTTCTGTTACAATCCGAAGCTGTCCCCGGGTTTACTGAAGTGCAGCAACAGAAAGGAGTTGAGCTTTATGTCAGTGGTAATATTACATTTATTTGTCAATGTGAGCAAATTTTCTTAATTCTTCAACCACCGGATGAGATGAGAAAAATGAAAAGATCCTTGCTTTGGGCATAAACATAATTTTCTTCCCAAAAATTGTAGGATTTTTAAAATGAATCCACACAGGATTAATATTAATAAATACATTTTCAGTTACTTTTGCTATGTTGCTTTTTTCAATCTCAATTTCTTCAAAATAATCGGATATATAAAGTTTTTCATTATCAATTTTTACTACTTTTAATCGCATGCAAACCCAATATAATAATAATGCACCGGCTATTGTAACAACAAGAGAAGTTATCGACAGGTCTGTAAGTCCATTCTTTGTTATGAGCATAATCGTACCAATTAAAAAGCCGCCTATCCATAATACCGGAAAAGGAAACTTATAAATAAAAGTCCATGCAGAAGAAATTCTTCTTTTCATTTTTCCTCTCTTGAATGTGACTGTTCCACGGAATATCCTCCGACACGTCCATACCCGAACCTCTGTAATACTCCCGGATCTCATAAAATGAGCCGTTTGATATATTCACTTTCGGTTATCCCTCTTTAAAAAGAGAAGCTCCCTCATCTATTCCGTATGATAAGGTAACTTCTCTTTCAAATTTAATTATAGTATGATGTTTTGTCAATTAATATTTATTTTAAGTGAACGATGGTGATGGGAGCTATTGGAGGGAGGATTTGTTGGTTCCGGGTTTTTGTGTTTTTGTATTTTATATACGTAATATCCAAAATGGAGAGAAATTATTATCATAAATGTGTATTGTTCTATTTTTCCCCGGCAAATGACGAATTATCTTCAATAATTGTCGCATATAATCACGGCTTCTCAGTCGGGTTTGCTTTTCCTCCTCCCGCCAGCGGGCAAATAACTTATTTAATTCCCGGATAACATTATCCTTATACACCTCAACAAACCCCAGAAACAAACCAATAAACCCACGCAACAGCTGAGCAATACTATACACATTCAAATCCTGATGTAATAACTTAAGCTCCCGGTACATCTCTCCCGGCAAGTACACATGTGTATGCTCCCGTCTTTCCCCCGGATCTTTACACACAAACTGATAGTGGCACATTCTCTGGCTGCCCCATTTATGCTCTCTCCTTATAACAGGTGCCAACAATTTTAACACCCTTACAATCAACCCTGACACCCCATGACAATCCTTAAACAGATCAAGATTCTTAAGCTTCTCTTTCATTCCCCTCTCCATAACAAAATGAAAATCATGAATACAATCTGTTTCCATAATATCCTCCTTAAAGAATTATTTTCCGTTACTACACTCCTCTTTTGATAATGGTAATTACAGATCCTTACATTAATTATCACTATCCTTATTAATAACTCTCCAAAGTTCCCTGTTGCATTCATATTATTCATTTTTTTCCTATAAATTTTGTTTTAATTCATATTGTTCAAAATATTCCCGGTCTATGCATGGATCATAAATAATTTAAAATCCAAGCTTTTTACACAACCTGAAAGAATGCAGACGAATTGACTATCGATAACGTCTCTCCTTTCCATCCGGAGCACATATTTGCTGGTTTGTTTCATCCCCCTGGAGTAAAATATAACTTAAGATGTGATTTTACCATGTGTGACATAAAAAGGAGTGATCCATGAAGATATCAATGATAATTATTTTACTCATGAGTCTTTTTTCTTCTCCCTGCTTTTCAATAGACCGGGAAAACCTCGTCATCAATCCCGGATTCGAGAACAACTGGGAGGGATGGGATAGTCTGTGGGTCCGGGAAAAGGGGCAGGGGAACGCAGCATTGGAAAACTATACACATAAACCCGGGGGGATGGTTCTCCGGATCCGTTATTCGGGAGAGCAGGATTGGGCTGTGGGACAAAAGCGGAAGATCGATGTGCTGCCCGGAGAAGTGTATGCATTATCCGCCTGGGTAAAATGTGTTGATGTCCGGAGGAATGCCCAAATATCTGTGGTGCTTTGGGATAAAGATAATAAGGTGATTGATTGGGCCTGGGGGTTGATAGAAACCGGCGGTACCCATGGTTGGAAACGACTGGACACCCGGTTTATGATTCCCCGGGGACCGGCTCAAATACAGTTCCGGATTTCCGGTTTTGGAAAAGGTATCTCCCTTTGGGATGATCTCTCACTCATACGGATAAAAGATTCACCCATCAGCCCGGATAAAAAGCCGGATAATGATGCAAAGGAAATAAGTATTTCGCAAAAAGGAACGAAGTTTTCGTATTCCTTCGATACGGAATTAATTACCATCAATTCTGATTCCCATTCCCGGGATTATACCCTCCGGGGATTGGGTGATAGTTTTTTTCTAAAAGGGGTAGAGACACGTGATAATTCTCTTTTCTTTACCCTGCAAAATACCTCCTACAAAGACATTATCGCATCAGCCTCTATTCCCTCTCATAATGAGGTCGTTATTTCTCTTACAGGAGATGGGGTGATGGACACGGATTTCGCATTTCCCGGCAGCTTGACGGGGCAGGACGCATTAAGCTGGGTCATTCCGCAAAACGAGGGGCTTTTCGTTCCTGCTGATGATCCGAATTATGAGCCGTATATTCTTGAACTTTTCCAGGGTCATGGCGGGCTTTCTATGCCATTTTTAGGACTCACCGGCCTGGAACAGGGGATTATGTTTATTTCCACAACCCCGGATGACAATTATCTGCGGTTCCATAAGCCGGATACATCGAAGCATTCACTTTCGGGATGGACATTTATGTGGAAACCTCAAAACGGTATGTGGGGATACAAGCGTGAATTGAAAATTCTGCTGATTGATGAGGGCGGCTATGTCGGTATGGCAAAGGCCTACAGGCAGTATGCCCGGGAAAAAAACCTCCTGGTCACGTTAAAAGAGAAAAGGGAAACTGTTCCCGGAGTTGATCTCCTTATAGGTGCTGCAAATGTCTGGTGGTGGGACAAGGCCGAGTGGTGGACACGGAATCTTGAATGCGGCCCCGTTGCACGGGAATTGAAAGAGGCCGGGTTTTCCCGGGTACTCTGGTCGAATCAGGCATCCCCGCGGGCTATTGAGGATATGAATGACCTGGGGTATCTTACGGGGAGGTATGATATGTATCAGGATGTCTGGGACCCCGCAACCCCGATTAAATGGCTTAATAAAGAGGGATGGCCCGGAGATCTTGTGCTGAATCAGGATGGGTCCTGGCGCAGAGGGTGGGTGCATAAAGAAAAGGGAAAAGAGTATCCCGGGGGAATTATTTGCTCCCAACCGGGGTTTCAACGGATGAAAAAGAATGTTGCCGCCGATTTGAAGACCCATCCCTATAAAGCCCGTTTTATCGATACCACAACGGCCGTTCCATTGTTTGAGTGTTATAATCCGGCACATCCGCTTTCACGTTCCGGGGACAGGGAATATAAATCCA
Source organism: Spirochaetales bacterium (assembly GCA_016934975.1). GTDB lineage: Bacteria > Spirochaetota > Spirochaetia > SZUA-6 > JAFGRV01 > JAFGRV01. Next base: position 6,788 of record JAFGRV010000286.1, read on the forward strand.
AACTGTTAGGCTCTCTATCCGGTGAATTCCATATGGTGACGGGAAGCGAAACAGGTATCGACTGGGCCGTTCCGTATCTTCATTATTTTGAGGGGATGATGAGTCTCGGACCCTACCGTGTGGAAGACGCGGGGTATGATCTTGTGTCGTATAAAAAAACGGACAGGAATTTTCTTCTTTTCCAGGTCGGACCCTATTACCGGATTCCTCTTTTTGAACTTGTGTATCATGATTGTATTGTTTCCTTCTGGTACTGGGGGGATGCCTCGAACCGTCTGCCTGAAGTGTGGCGAATACGGGATCTGTTCAATCTTTTATACGGAACCGGGCCATTGTACATCATGGATCCGGAAAGGTGGAAAAAAGAGAAAAAGAGGTTTATCGGGAGTTATGAGACCGCGACTATGATCTCCCGGAATACAGGCTATGAAGAGATGCTCATCCACTCATTTGTCACACCGGACCATACGGTCCAGTATACCCGGTTCTCGAATAGGACAGAGGTGTGGATCAATCTTGGAGATACTCCGTATATCTTTGAAAATGGTGAAATTCTTCCTCCCCTGGAGTATAAAGTCAAATTTGAAAATCAAAAATAATGTTATATCTGGGGATTGATAATAATTTTCATGGAATCGCCGGCATTTGCCATCAATCCAAAACCGAGTCCTGTATCCTTCAGCCCGAACCTGTGCGTGATGAGTTGGTTCACATCAACCGTATGGTGGCGGAGCATGTTGATGGCTACTTTTGCATCGTATCCGCTGTTGGCATACGAAGGGAGGACAGTGATCCCGTTTCGCCAGAACTCATTTATCGGGAGAGGAAGGGTAACCCCGGGATTGGTTGTGGCAAAGCATAATACTGTTCCCCCGCGGTCGACTGATTCGAGGGCCTGGATAAATGCAGGGTAGGCCCCGGTACAGACGATGACAAGGTCTGCTCCCCGGCCTTCATTTAATTCCCGTACTTTTTGGGGAATATCTTCTCTTGCATTAATGACTGCATTCGCACCGCATTTTTTTGCCATATCAAGCTTATAATCGCTGATGTCGGTGGAAATGACTAATCCTGCCCCGGAGGCTTTTGCGCAGAGAAGGTGAAGAAGGCCGGAGACGCCGCTTCCCAGGATAAGGATTGTCTGTTCCGGTTTTAACCGGGCAACCCGCTGTCCCCGGATCACGCAGGCGAGGGGTTCCACAAAGGAACCTTCCTCATAGGTGATTTCATCCGGCAAAATAAAGGTGCCCCGGTCGACATTAATTTCCGGGACCCGTACATATTCGCAGAATCCCCCGGGATAAAACTTAGTCGTATGGAGGGTTTCGCAGACAGTGTGATTTCCGGTTAAACAGTAGTGGCAGGAATTACAGGGGACATGATGGTTTACAAAAACCCTGTCCCCCGGTTTAAAGGCTGATACGTTTTCTCCAACCTCAGCCACCTCACCTGCTATCTCATGGCCTAATACAAGGGGTGCTTTTTTTATACGGTACCATTCCAGTACATCACTTCCGCAAATACCACTTGCCATTATTTTGACAAGGATTTCTCCGGGATTAATCTGCGGTTTCGGCATTTCTTCCAGCCGCACATCACTATTATTATAATACATGGCTACTCGCATAAACAGATCCTTTTTAAAATAAACTTATGTATTCGATTTTTCCTCATTAAATAATTCTAAAGCTTGGGCCGGTGTCAGGTTTTCGTGAATAATGCCTCGTAATGCTTTCATCATTGCCACGGGATGGGGATTTTTCCAGACATTTCTTCCCAGGTTTACACCGATCGCCCCCCGTTGAATCCCATCATACACAAACTCCATGACTTCAAGTTCAGTTTCACACATGGGACCTCCGGCGATAACCACCGGCACGGGACATCCTTGTACGACTTTTTCAAATTCCTCACAATAATAGGTTTTTACCACACTGGCGCCTAATTCGGCGCAGATTCTTGTAGCAAGGCCAAGGTATCGTGCATCCCGTTTCGCGAGTTCTTTGCCGACCGCGGTTACTGCCATGACCGGAATCCCATAGGTTTCACACTGATTTACTATAGTCGATAAATTTTTGAGTGTTTCATGTTCATATTCACTACCCACAAAAACCGAAACCCCCACGGATGCAACATTGAGCCGGATTATATCTTCAATTGATGTGGTGAGTGCTTCGTGTGCAAGGTCTTTCCCGACAATACTTGTGCAACCGGATACCCGTAAAATAATCGGTACATTTGTATCCGGATTGACGCAGTTCCGGAGCACTCCCCGTGTCACAAACAAAGCATCGGCATACGGGAGAAGTGGTTTGATGGTCTCTCCCGGGCGTTCCAGACAGCTTGTAGGTCCCTGGAAATATCCGTGATCGATAGGCAAAAAGAAGCAACGCCCATCCTGAGCTATAACACGTGATAGTCTATTTTTCATTCCCCAATCCATTATTTTTTCCTCCTATTTTTTTTCAGGTCTTATAAGGAGATATTCTTTTTGAATAAGCCAATGATGAAACTCATAGGTAGTGTGAATACAGCCGGTTTTACAGATTGTACGGACTTGTTCATAATCCTCGGAATGCGGGTCTTGCTTGTCCAGAACCCGTTGTACCTGGCATTGAATGTCTTTGCAATATTCCCGCCTTTTATAATCTATATACCCTTCCATACTCATTTTCTCCTCCTTCTGACTCGAAGATATCACTAAAGCTATCTCCTGATTTAATAAAAAATCGGGAAAAATGTCAACAGGGGTAATGGAATGATATAAAAAGTGTGCAGTCTACTGGTGAGTGGATTTGATGAATAAAGGAGTAAAGTATTGCCTTTTTATGATTCTCTGTCTATATTTGTCGTACGTATTCCAATATAACAATGTTGGATCATTTTCCCTGATACCTATCCACAAGTAAAATCAAAGAGGAGCAAAATTTTATGAAGGTAATTACTATTATTGGTTTTGTTGCGGCAGTATGTACAACTGCTTCTTTTTTACCTCAGGTTATAAAAACTCTGAGAACAAAACAAACCAAGGATATCTCCCTGTTAATGTATATTGTCTTTACTCTGGGAGTTTTATTATGGCTCTCCTACGGAATCATTAAAAAAGATCTGCCGATAATTATTGCCAATACAATTACCTTTCTGCTGGCAGTCTGCGTTCTTGTCTTAAAAATAAAAAACGGGTAAAAGATCACCTGCAAAGTCCGTTCCGCGAACGGCGGTGGCTTCCTTTTGATAGTGAATGTGAATATCAGTAAAAATGTAATTTTACTTATACTCTTATAGCCTTCATATACCGAAATCAACCATAGCAAGAATTGTGTCTTGAATTATTTAGTAGAATCATGTAACCTCATTGAGTGATTGTAAAAAATGTAATATAACCTGAACAGGGAGAGAAAGTGAAGGATGGCAATACAGATTACATGTGCGGGAGTATATGTCGTTGATTTTATCACCAGTGAGTTATCCGGAATGCCGGGATCCGGTGAGATTGTTTTCCCGAAAATAAGTATGCATATCGGCGGGCATTCTGCCAATGTCGCTATCAACCTTGTAAAGCTGGGACTCTCTAAAGATTCGATAAGTACGACGGGAGCTGTCGGTAAGGATATCTTATCTGAATATATAAAACAAACTTTTGATAATTATGGGATTCTCAGTCATTTGTATAAAACTGAAGATGATGGGACATCAATCTCTTTCATACCCTGTGTCAAGGGAGAGGAAAGAAGGATTATTTGCTATGAGGGAGCGAATTCCCGTCTTTTATCGGAATTTGTAAAAAAAATAATACAAAAGGAAAAGCCTTTGTTGTTCTATATCGGCGCTGTTGGAATGTTAGGTGAAGTCTATGATAAACTGGAAGATGTCCTTGGATATGCAAAAGGTCTTGGGTGCATAACTGTCGTCGATCCTGTTATTCCCCCTTACAAGGATTGGGATATTTTAAAAAAAGCGGCCTCGTTAATTGATATCTTCCATTGTAATAATGCCGAAGCAAAAGCCATGACCGGCATAGATAACGAAGCAAAGGTGGTAAAACAGTTGTTATCTCTTGGAATAAAACTGCCTGTGGTGAGTACGGGTGAGAAAGGCCTCGTCTTTGGGTATAATGATGCTCTGTATACCGTTCCTCCTTTTAATGTAGCTGTTGTAGAAGCAACGGGAGCAGGTGATGCTTTTTGTGCCGGTGTTATGAAGAAAATAATCGATTTGAAAGGCGAATCCCTTGTATCAGCTTTTTCATTTCATGAAGATGAACTTACGGATGTTATTCTCTACGGGGCGGCGACAGGTGCGGCCTGTGTGACGGCAGCCGGTACCACAACTCATGTGGATGAACAGAGAGTTGACGAGCTTATAAAAACCCAGGGGCGGGGAATTCTTAAAGGTATCGAAGCGGGTAAACTCTCTTGATTTTATTTGAAATAAAAATTCATTTTTCACTTTATCATGAAGTATTCGTTTAATTTCTATACCTGCTTCTTTCTTCTGTGAAGGATATACACAATCACTAATAAAATTATCGCCGGAATAAAAGCCAACCGGCATATCAAATAGACGATTCCGGGGGAGAGGATGGCAAGCAGGGGGTTCGACTGAAACGGAAAAAAGGGTTTTATATCGGAATAGAGGGAATGGTACGTAGTTATTATAGAGAAAAAGGGAGGATGGGGCAATAATAATTGATACAAATTTATTTGTTCCTTTGTGAGAGATCTTTTTGCTATAAACATACAAATAGCAAATTTATGCTTATTATGTAAAAAAGCTCGTTCCAATTAAAAATGTATTAATAAGGAACGAAGGAACGGCAGGAAAATGCTTATATAATTTTTTTTTCTTCCAAAGTATATAAAATCTTTTTTCCGGGTTTCCAGGGTAAAGTCATGTAAAAATATGGGAGTCAGGACTGTTTCTCCTTGAGATGATATGTGATTATTCTTGGAGATTGCATAGATTACGTCGGTTTGTTTTGCCAGTGCTATACCTTTTTAATTTGACTTTTCCATTTTTGAGCAGTATCTTTTACATATAAAAACAACAATATCGTTTAATAAAGTGAACCGGGACAAAAAGCGTTAATGACACGATAACTCTTTTTCTTCTGGTTTTTTTTGCGGGAAATGGGGAGTAAAAAAATGATTAAAAAAAACCTGTCTCTTTTTGTTTGGTTCGTTATAATTGTGACGACTTTAGCAAATTGTCCTTCACCGATTGATAAAGTACCGGAGGAAACAACTGTTCCATCGCCACAGCCCGATCCGACACCTGATGTAACTCCTGAAACGACACTGGAGGTTACTCTTGAGCCGACTTCTGAAACAACACCGGATGTAACCTTTGAGCCGACCCCTGAACCTACCTCGGACATAACCATTGAATTCACCCCGGACCCAACCGCTGAACCAACACCTGACCCAACAACTGAATCGTCCTCTGAACCAACCGCCGAACCAACCTCTGAGCCGACCGCTGAACCGACTGTTGAGCCGACCACTGAACCAACCGCTGAACCAACCGCCGAGCCGACCTTCGAGCCAACCGCCGAACCAACCACGGAGCCGACCACTGTACCAACACTTGAACCGACACCAAGTCCCACCCCGACCCCGGAAATAACAGCAGTACCAGGACAGGCGATTTTACTTGAGGCAGAAGATTATACAAGTTTTTATGATACCACTTCGGGAAACTCGGGAAATATCTACCGGACAGATGATGTTGATATAGAACCATGTGCAGAGGGGGGATATAATATCGGATGGATTGTGTCAGGGGAATGGCTTCAATATAATTTTACGATTACTGCGACCGATACTTTCGACATCTATTTGCGTCTGGCAAGTGCCGGCGAGATTGCTTATGGTTGTACTCTCCGGATAGACGGGGCAATCGTCTCAAGTAATATTACTGTCCCCAATACCGGTGCATGGCAGAGCTGGAAAGATGTTGTTATAGAGGATAAGTCCATAGCCGCGGGATCTCATACCCTCAAGATAACCTTTAATGGTGAGTTTAATTTTAATTTTATCTATATTGTATCCTCTACGTCTCCTCCGGAAACAACAGAACCCCCCGGGGCATTGCCCACATCAACACCACCCGCCGGTTATACGAGTGTGGTGAGCCAATATGGTCAACTCCAGGTTGTCGGGAAAGATCTCTATAATGAAGAGGGCAATCCGATCCGCTTAAAGGGTATGTCCACTCACGGACCACAGTGGTTTCCCATCATGAAAGAACACACGATTCATAATCTTGTGTACGACTGGGGGATTTCCGTTATCAGACCTGCCATGTATGTGGAAGAATATAAAAATGATGAATTCTGGGGGGGATATCTTGCGGAACCTGACTATATGAAAGGAAAAGTGATCGAAGCCATCGAAGATGCCCTGGATGTCGGGATTTATGTGTTGATAGATTGGCATATTCATAATGATCCCACGAATTTTACCAGTCAGGCAATTGCATATTATACGGAGATGGCCGCAACCTATGGCGGATATCCGAATGTTATTTATGAAATCTGTAATGAACCTGAATATGTGTCATGGAATACAATTAAATCATATGCAAATGCAGTTATCCCCGTCATACGTGCCATTGATCCCGATAATATTATCCTCGTAGGAACCGCGAATTGGTGTCAGGATGTTGATGTGGCCGCTGATAGTCCGCTTTCCGGGTATTCAAACATAATGTATTCTCTCCATTTTTATGCAGGATCACATGGCCAGTCACTACGTGACAAGGCTGATTACGCGTTAAGTAAAGGTTTGCCTATATTTGTCTCCGAGTGGGGAACCAGTGACTCTACAGGCGGATCGAATGGTAATATTTATTTATCCGAAGCCGCAGCATGGGTAACCTGGTTAAATTCAACAAACAGAAGCTGGATTAATTGGTCATTCTGCAATAAAGCAGAATCTTCGGCAGCCTTAAAACCCGCTGTTAATATCGGAGGACCCTGGGCAGCTGCCGATTTAAGTCAATCCGGAACCTATATAAAAGGACTCATATCGGCACAGGATCCCACTCCCGCACCAACGGCAACACCGGTACCGACATTAACACCCTCCCCGACACCTTTTTTTTAAAGGGTCCGAAAACTGCTGACAATAGTGAGACCTTCAACTGTAATTTTCCTCATCAGCACCACTCCCGTTCCCCTTCACCAAAGCCCCGGACAAAACAGTATTGTTTTCATCACGCACTGTTGTTGTAGCTCGTGCGTAATATTTCCCCCCTGTTACAGGGCCAAATCCTGTCATGACTATTGATGAATTATATGCAGTATCCGGAGAGGGACTGTGTATTCTATCTCGTACCCAGATACTTCCTGAACCATTTCGTTCACCTGTGCTTTCATATTCTCTCCTTAAAAATTGGAAAATCTTTTGTGAAAATTTAATTATTTTTTCAAGATATTTCTTTTATTAGTTTGATGGAGTAAACCTAATCCTGAACCATATTAAGTTTTTTCTTAATATTTTCTTTTAAACAAAACCGGATATACCTGTGGAGCTTGTCTTTTGTTTCTTTATTTAATCCATTTGTAAAGGTTACTTTTTTGTTTTTATAAAGTGCACTGCATATTTGCATGACACAGTATTGGGGATCACCTTTTTTCGTGCTCAGGACCTTTGTTGAAATCTGTACCATAATTCCCTTAAGCCGCAGCATCACTTTTATAAAATATCTCCCCTGAACAATATGGTGAAGGTCCTTTTTTTCAAAATAACAGGTAAAGAACTGTTCGGAAAAAGTAATTATCCTCGCTCCGATTACTTTCCTTTCACTTTCGATAGTAAATAATGCCGTACTATCGTCAACGGCTTCTACCCGCACAAATCCCCGTCTTCCATGTGCTTCAAAATAAAAGAGAATCTTCTTTAATACAGACAATGTATCCGCCTGAATGTCCGAGAATTTGATAACAGCGATATTCCGTTCAAGAAACTTTGTGCTATAGTATGGTTCTATTCTGCTGTATACAAATACACCGACCTGGATCGTAAATCCATGAAGCAGTTCAATTTTGGCGATATACTCAAGCCAATCATTAAGTTGATTTTGATTGGAAATACAGATAAAAATGACATTCCGGTCATTTTTATCAAGTACTTTCAATAATTTTGTTTTGTCGATACTATCAACCTGATATGATTCGAACCCCATTTTTACCAAGGTATCTATGACTATGGATATTAACTCAAGGGGTTCAATAAAATATATCCGCACGTTTTGCTGGTGAATTGTAGCTTGTCTCGGAATCTCTTCTTTTACTCTTTTTTGTGTCGTCTCTTCAGCCGGAGAAGCACTCTTTATCTCCGTTTCTGTCTCTTTTTTTTCTCCGGGAGGATTGGCGAGATTACTCTTGGCGAGAGTACTCGCCTTAAGAGTACTCGTGGCGAGAGTACTCGCCTTGAGAGTTCTCACTTGATTTATAAACTCTTTTGCGTTTTTTATTTTAAAATCGTATTCCAAACTTTGGATAGTCACATTAATTTTAACTGAGTTTTTAAGTCCTATATCGAAGTTTGTCTGATTTATTTTAGTAGTAATCCGTTTATTGAGTGTGAGGGCGCCTTTATTATTGGTTTCCGTTAATATAGCTATAAATTCCTCCCCGGCATATCTTCCGATGAGATCTGTGGTTCGTATTAATTTTTTAAGTTGTTCCGATACTTTCCTTATTATGGTATCCCCGTTTTTGTAGCCATAGGTATCATTAAAAGATTTGAAATTATCTATATCAATATGAAGAATGGAAAGGGTTCCCCGGTATCTTTGGACACGCCTTATTTCTCTGTTCAGTTCCCACAATAAATATCTTTTATTATAAAGCCCGCTGACATCATCAGTGAGAGACAATTCTTCCAGTTCCAGGCTTATGAGATTCTTCTTTATTGCATTGATGACCATAGTAAAGAGTAATGTACACTTTATGAGAAATTCCCGGGAATAGATTGGTTCCGAATAATCATCCAGGTTTAATACTCCCAGAATCTCTTGTCCGCTGATTAATGGTATACACATTGTATGGGTATGGATAAAATCTTTGTCTGCCGGATCCTTCAGGAGAATTTTAGCTATTTCTTCCTTATCTAATATCATTTTCCTGTGGATTGCCTCATACATGATACTATTATCCGGGGATATACTCTGATGTATGTTATCCCGGAGGCTTTCTTTATTATGTATAGTAAGGAAAAGCCGGTTCACCTTCTTATGTATAAGAAAAAGAGAAAATTGATGGGTAAAGGAGAGGGTTTTAATCCGGGATTTGAGTTTTTTTGAAATCGAATGAAAATTTGGGAAAATTTCCGCATTTTGCCCCAGATGCATCACTTTCTTTAAGCTTTCCAGATTATCTTTCAAATAAAAAGAGAGTTGTTCCGTTTTTATTTGTAAAGAGTGAAAGACGGCTGCATTCCGGATAGAATGAATGAGTCCTGAGCTTTGAATTGCACCTTTTACCAGGTAATCAAGGGCACCCCTGCTCACGGCTTTTGTTCCCAAATCCTCGCTTCCCAAGTGGGTAAATACGACAACCGGTATGTGGGGAACCATTATCAGTAATTTGTCCAGATCACTCATGCTTTCGGTATCGGTAAGGAATAAATCGAAAAGAATAAGCGAGACAACTTGCTTTGTCAGAATCAGTATTCCCTCATCGAGGGTATTTGCATTGATTATGGAAAATTTTACTTTTAAATTCCCGGTAAGGAGTTCTTTTATATAAGATCTGTCTTCCGGATTGTTGTCAATAATGAGTATATTCATTCTTTCTCTTCAAACTCTTTCCCGCAATACGTGCAGAAACGTGCATCTGCGGAATGACCGGATTTTCCACAATTACTACAGACTTTATTATGTTCAAAGGACTTTACTCCGATTGCAATTTCCGCGGAAAGTATGCCGGTTGGAATCGCGATTATCCCATAGCCGAGGAGCATAATAATTGAGGCTATTGTTTGACCCATGACGGTTTGTGGTGCAATGTCACCATACCCGACAGTGGTGAGGGTCACAATTGCCCAGTACATGGATTTGGGGATGTTTACAAATCCATTTACCGGACCTTCGATAAGAAACATTACCGAGCCCATAATAACAACAATAGTGAGGACTGATCCTATAAAAACCACAATCTTGCTGAAACTTGATTTTAATGCATTCAGGAGGAAATTTGCCTCACCGATGTATCTTCCTAATTTAAAGATTGCAAACACCCTTAAAAGCCGGAATACACGAATGAAAGTAAGTGCCGGAGCTCCGATAATAAAGTGAAGCACATAATTGGGAAGAAAGGCAAGGAGATCTATTACTCCAAAAAAACTCTTCATATAATGGAGCCTATTCTTTGCACAGTAAATTCGTAATAGATATTCAAAGGTAAAAATGATAGTAAAACACCATTCCAGAATGATGAATAGTGATTTATACTCCCGGCTGAATTTTTCCACACTATTTAAAATGACCGCCAATACACTGACGAGGATACAGATGAGAAGCAAGATGTCGAATAATTTCCCCGGTTTTGTATCTGCCTCGAATATGATAATATAGAGTTTGTCTTTAAGTGTTTGTATTTTATTCCCATTATCTTTATACATAGAAACATCCGGAGTAACGTCTCATAGTATAACTATAGTGTCGGTGAGGCTCACTCGCAACAAAAAAAAAGTGAATCCTTAAAGTTTTGTTTTTTTTCGCCACATTGACATATATTTGAAGAGTATGATAAAATTTAAAATAGAATATGTCGATTAAATAGAGTAAGAAATAGCTGCATTTTCTGTATTTAAAAATTGTTATTTATAATATGGATTCTTGGTAATCCTTAAGTTTCCGGAACAAGGAGACTGATACTTTAATTTTTTTTTAAAAGGAGTCTGCTATGGGTGGTGGAGTAATAGATGTTTATAAAGGGAGTGGAAGTGTTTATTTTATTAGCCGGCAGGGCAAGGAAGTCATAGAACCCTCAAAGGATGTTGATGTCAAAATTAATGAAGAATTCGCCGGATTTACTCTGAATGATGCAATAGAAGAAGCAAAACGTTTCATTATGGGTGCCCTTAAGAAAAAAGTGGCACAAAAAATGAGAGGATTTGATTGTTATGCCGTAGTGAGGGATATCAGGGTCTCCTATAAAATCAAATTCGGATTTGCCGGAAGTGAGAAACTTGAACGTGAATTACATTTTAAGGCCGGAGAACAAATTGTGAAGAAGGGTGATGTGGGAACGGATTTTTTCTGGATAGCAGATGGTATTGTGGAAATTGATAATGTTGAATACTCATCCGGTTCCGTATTCGGGAGAGCCGCATTTAGTGACGGCGTAAGAAAAAAAGATGCTTTCGCTAAAACAGATACTACCGTTATTGCAATTAATAAAGATCATCCCGAACTCATCAATAAAATACCGGTACTTTTGGAAAAATTCGCCGAAGAAGTTAAAAGAATCAAAGAAGTAAGACCTAAAGCGAAAATAGATAAAGTAGATCTGGATTAATCCGGGAAATAAGCATACCTCAATAAATAATATCTCTTCTTTTCCTATTAATATAAGAATTGGAGCTGCATGAGTATTAAACGCAGAGTAGTGGTATAATTCATTTACGAAGGCCTTTAGAAAACTATAATATTTCCAACAACTCTTGTAAAATTCTTCCGTTTTTATTAAATTTGA
>JAFGRV010000287.1 GCA_016934975.1 Spirochaetales bacterium
AAATATCTCTTCATTTGTGGGTATTGAAAGCCGCCGCCCCGTGTGGTCATAATCACCCGGTTTCATTCGAACTACCATCAGCCCTTTTACAAAACCCTTGTCATCTCCCAGGACTCGCTGTGGAGCAGCAAGAAACATAAAGCGTATTCCTTCTGCTTCCGCTTCATGTACCTCTTCCATTAACGCAGGCATATCTTCTTTTTCCCGCCTGTAAACGATTTGAACACTGGTTCCGAGACGGGACAAGGACCGTGCGCAATCAATGGCGGTATTCCCACCCCCGATGATGATTGCCGATGTCATCTGTGGTATTTTTTCCCCTTGGGAAATCCTTGCAAGTAAATCAATTCCGGAGAATACATTCTTAAGATCATATCCGGTTATTTTTAAGTCAATTCTTTTTTGTGTTCCAAGGGCAAGAAAAAGGGCATCATAATTTTTCACCAGAGTGTTAAGTTCCTGCTCCGTGTTGACCGGGCTTTTAAAGTGAAAGTCTACTCCCAGGGAAGCGATGTTTTCTATTTCCCGTGTTAAGACGGAAGCCGGAAGCCGGTACTCCGGAATGGCAAAATTCAGCATTCCCCCGGGTTTGGTATGTGCTTCATACACCGAGACTTTATGGCCTAACAGGCTTAGGTAGAAAGCCGCAGTTAATCCTGCCGGACCGGAGCCGATGATTGCTATTTTCTTTCCGGTGAAGGGGAATCTTTCAAGGGATAATGTTTCAAACACCTCTTTATCTATATTTTTCGCATAAATAATATCCGCTATATACCTGTGGATTACTTTTATATGAACAGGATCGTCAACGTCTTTCCTTCTGCACCGTGTTTCACATGGGTGGTGGCAAATCCTCCCGGTAGAACCGGGGAGAGGGTTCTCATAAATCATCGATAGAAATGCTTCTTTATGCCTGCCTTCTTTGTATAATGTGATAAATTGGGGAATATTCATATGAAGGGGACAATTATTTTCGCAGGGAGAAAAGAGCAGGTCTTCGCATATCCCCGAATTGCACCGTTTTTCATTGACATGTTCCATATATTCATCACAAAAGTAGGTAAGTGTGGTGAGGACAGGATTGGGCCCTGTTTGTCCAAGGCCGCAGAGGGCGGTATCTTTTATAATCCCCCCGAGTACTTTTAGATCATCTATATCCTTTTCATCAGCGATGCCTGAGGATATCTTTTTAAGCAGCTGTAATGCCTGGTGTAAACCTTCCCTGCAGGGAACACATTTCCCGCAGGACTCGGATGTAGTAAACTCTAAAAAATATTTTGCCACATCCACCATGCAGTTTTCTTCATCCATTACCACCAGGCCGCCGGATCCCATGATTGTTCCAAGGCGTGCAAGGGATTCATAATCAACCGGGGTATGAAACAATTGTCGTGGTATACAACCCCCGGATGGCCCGCCTGTTTGAACAGCCTTAATCATTTTTTTATTCGCGCCGCCCTTGCCGGTCTTATAGATAATTGTTTCCAGTAATTCCCCAAGGGGTACTTCAACTAGGCCGGTATTCCTGATTTTACCAACCAGGGAGAATACCTTTGTTCCTGTGCTTGATTCCGTGCCGATGGAACGAAACCAGTCTCCGCCCTTTGACATAATGACAGGGATATTGGCCCAGGTTTCCACATTATTAATGTTCGTTGGTTTACCCCACAATCCTTTTTGAGCCGGAAACGGGGGGCGTGGACGCGGTTTACCGGTTTTTCCTTCTATCGATGCAATAAGGGCGGTTTCTTCTCCGCAGACAAATGCTCCGGCCCCTTCGACAATGTGGATATGAAAATTAAAATGAGTTCCCAGTATTGATGTACCGAGAAGCCCGGCTTTTTTTGCCTGGAAAATAGCTTTTTTTATCCGCTTTACAGCCAGGGGGTATTCCGCACGGATATAAATAATTCCTTCTCCCGCTCCCATAGCGTATCCGCCGATAAGCATCCCTTCGATAACCATGTGGGGATCACTCTCCAGCTCATTTCTGTTCATATACGCCCCGGGGTCACCTTCATCGGCATTACAAATAATATATTTCATATCACTTGTATTGGATTTCATAATATCCCATTTTTTCCAGGTGGGAAATCCCGCACCCCCGCGGCCGCGCAAACGGGATATCTTTAGTTGGTCAATGATCTGATCCGGACTATACTCTGAAAGTATCGAGCTAAAGGTCTCATAACCCCCGACAGCATAATATTCATCTATATCTTCAGGGTTTATAATTCCGCAATTTCGTAATACGATTTTTTTTTGCCATTTAAAAAAAGAGATTTCATTCCATTCGGGGATGTCGGGAAATCCCGAACCATAGGTAATCTCTGCAGTATGATGGTCCCAGGCTGATATTTTGCAGAGGGTATATTTTTTTAAGACTTTCACATCAATTGTCTCGATAGCTTCTATAATAGTAATTATTTCCTCCGGAATTATTTTGTTCAAAATAAGCAGGGGTTGGTTTGGTAATAAAATATTTACAAGGGGTTCTTCGGAACAAAAACCAAAACAACCGGTGGAAGTGAGGATAATATTTTTATGTTCTTTGGTAACAACGTGGTTGAAGGCATCAAAAAGTTGTGATGCACCATTTCCAATGCCACAGGTTCCAAGTCCGACTGCAATCCTTGGAATGGATGGTTTTAATTTTGTTAATCCCTTTTTTCTCATTGTTTTTATATCCATAGTTGTTAACTTCTTCTCATTGATTCAATGGTTGATTTTAATTGCTCTACTGTTATATGGCTATATATCTTATTATCGATGTCAATGACCGGAGCAAGAGCACATTGTCCGAAACAGGCTACGGTTCTGAGGGTAAACATAAAATCTTCTGTTGTAAGTGGGCCTGTAGCTTGTTCAATTTGATTTTTAGTAAACCCCAGAAACGATGAAATAAATAAGAGTATTTTTTTTGATCCCCTTGTATGACAGGCAGTCCCTCTGCATACAGTAATTGTATGTTTACCTTGCGGTTTAAGGTTAAAAAATGAATAGAACGTAATGACACTGTAAACATGAGCTTTGGAAAGTTGTAATTCCCGGGCTATATAATCGAGACTTTGTTCCGGGAGATAATTCTGCTTATTTTCTTCCTGTACTTTTTCAAGGATAGTAAGAAGGCTTCCGGGATTATGTTGATGATCCGCAATAATTCTGTCCACTTTTTGTGTGCTAACTATATGAGTGATTCTTTTTTTATTATCCACAAATACTCCTTTACAATAGGATGTTTATGTTTTTTAAAAAATTCACCAAAAGCTCTTATGAAAAAGACCATTTTTATAAGAACATCACCTGTATTTAACTAACAAATCCGGGGGAACATATCTCCCGTGAGCATATCAATGATTCTTTCACCGCCGATTTTTGTTCTTATCACCACCTTTCCGGTGTTTGTTTCCTTTACCGTGCCGATAATCGATGCATCTTTTCCTAGCTCATGGTCATGTAAGAGTGATACTATCCGTTGGCTTTCTTCGGGTGCCGCGATGATAAGTACTTTCCCCTCGTTGGCGATATAAAGATAATCGTATCCGGTCATTTCACATATGGCCCGGACCTCGTTTTTTACCGGTAAAGATTCTTCATGGAGATGAATTCCAAAAGGTCTGTTCCGGACAAATTCATTTAAGGTTGTTCCGATTCCTCCCCGTGTGGGGTCTCGCATAATCCTGATAGTACCGGGAGGAAGGGCGGTGATGAGTGACCTGATAAGGAGGTTCAATGGAGCACAATCGCTTGTAAGGGGTGTGGATATAGGGAAATCTTCCCTGGCAGCAAGAATAGCTATTCCATGATCCCCGATTGTTCCATTGATAATGACCTGATCTCCCGGTTGAATCCGGTTAGGTGAAAAAGGAATATATGTATCATCAGTATATCCGATGCCGCTGGTTGTGATATACACACCATCAACATTTCCTTTCTCCACGACCTTTGTGTCACCGGTGACAATCGTTACCTCTGCTGCCGCGGCAGCCGCTGCCATGGATTGTGCGATTTTTGCCAAATCATCAAGGGGAAATCCTTCTTCGATTATAAAGGAAGCGCTCAAAAACCGGGGTATACCTCCTGCCACGGCGATATCATTGACTGTACCGGATACGGCAAGTGAGCCGATATCGCCTCCCGGGAAAAACAAGGGTTTTACAACATATCCGTCTGTTGAAAACGCAAGGCGATGATGAGGTAACGAGAGAATCGCGGAATCTGATAATTCACATAATATGGGGTTTTTGAAGCAAGAGACAAAGATTGAATCGATTAGATCATGGGTCAGTTTTCCGCCATTGCCATGAGCAAGGCTGATTGTTTTGCTTTGATTTTTTTTCACCCACGTACTCCAACTTAAAATACTTTCTGTGGATATCATACGAAATATTAAGCAGAATGAATAGGTGTTTGACAAAAAAAATTATCCAAGTTATGAGAGACTTTCATTAAATCCTGATTTCAAATTCATGCAATGTTGCTGCGGAGTTATTATAATCAAGTGGGGGTAGTACACCGCAGCATCATGCATACACGTTAATCTTAAAAGCCGTTAGAAAAGGAGAAAAAAATAACATACTTATAAAATATGTTGTAAATCTCATTGACTGTTTATATTTGGAAACTCAATGTGAACTTACAAGAGAAGTATACATTGCCTTGAATTAAGAAAAAACCCATGAAATTATAGATAAATTCATGGATATATTTCAGAATTTTAAAGACATGTTTGTTTGCCATGCCATTTCATCCGGGATTGGCCCCGGGAAAACAGTTCCCCCCAGGGATGCAGGTTTTTTTGATGTATTTTTAATACTAGATGTATGGGTCGTTGCGACTTCCAGACCCCAGCCGAAGAGTGTACTGAAAGACCCTGTTTTTGTCATATTGAGCCATTTCTGGGGATTATTTCCGGGTCCCCATGACCATGCAAGCCATCCGATTTCATTTTTTTGACATTCCGTTATAATTGTTATATAAGGGATCTGTCCGCGTTCCGTCTCTTCCCAGGCATTACCAAATTCCCCTACGATAATGGGCAGGTGCATATCTACGGATTCCTTTATTTCATCTATGACCCGCTCCTTACTATATCCCCACAATTCCGGCCACCACATATGTACGGAGAACATAAGATTGTGTAAGGGATCGGCTTCGATGAGATAAAAGCCGCTTTCCTGTAAAATATCAATATTTTTTCCCCAATCGGATCCGTCTATAATAAGGGGAGCTTGTATTCCGGCTTGTCTCATCCGCTGAACCGCCTCTTTATAACCCCGCTTAAATTCATCCGGAGACACAGAATTATCTCCAATTTCATTACCGATATTAACGAGAAGATATTCCTGATGTTTTTCGATCACTTTTACAATATCTTCCCGGGTCCAGTAATCGACACAGTATTGTAATTTGTCCCATTTACCCGTTGCGTCATGAAGTTCGATCATGGGGATCATTTTTTCGGCGATGCAATTCGTGATAACTGTATCCAGCTGATCCGCTGTCCCTACAGTGAGCCAGACTATTCGTGCTGAATTCGCCCCTGTTTTTGCCATTTCCGTAAATGAAGGCCGCCCGTCTTTATCAACCCAAATAATTAAACGGTTTATGCCTCGTAAAATTACTTTTTCATCGTATGCCGTATATAAATACCGGTCCAGGACACGCATGGTCGGGTGCTTCTTTTCGAGCACGATATCTTCTTTTTTTTCCGTATGGACGCATGACATAAAGGTGATAGCGGTAAAAAGAAGAGTTATGGCAATATACTCAAATTTTTTCATTTTGTCATTTCCTGTCATGGCGCGGGTATTCCTGATTGATTATGGTACAAGGAGATAACAACATTACTAAGATTGGAAGATACTGTCCTGATTATTAAATCAGGCATTTGAATGATTTTCAGTATAATTCGTTTATTCATTTATCCTCTCCGATAGATTCTTATTTATAATGATTTTATATAGTATCCCAGGTTTTCTTTCATAATAATATCGATGGGCATCATAATTTTACTTTGACAGGATTCATGAAGAACACTATGCCTGTACAATGCATAAATCCCTTCATATCCCTGGCTTTCCGGTTTTTGACTGATAAGGAAATCAATCGTTCCGGTATTCAAGTAATGCCGGTTTTTTTCGATTAAATCATATCCAATAAGAAATATTTTTTTATTTTTGCTATGATGTTCCAGATACTCGGCAAAATAGTGGGTAAATACGTTTGTAACATAAATTCCCCGAAGGTCTTTGTTTTCGTCAAAAATATTTTTTATTGAATTGAAGGTGTTTGTCTTGTTCTGGTAATTAAATAATTCGTATTCCTTTATTTTAAAATTAGTATCGTTCCTAAAGAAAGTCTGAAATCCTTGTGCTCTTTCACGTATATGTAAATCATTTGGCAGGGTTATCATAATGACTATTGTACCGGGTGTATGATTAATCATTTTCATTAATCTTCCGCAGACTAAACCGCTTTGATACGGATCTTGTCCGATAAAAGAAAGAGGAGATAATTCAGGCAGGTTTGTATTAAACAGGATATAGGGAATATGGGCTGATAGTCTGGAAATAAATTCTTTTACCGGGTTATAAACAACAGGAGCGATTAAAATACCATCAACCTGAGTATGTAAAATTTTATCACACATCGTCTGAAGCTGGCTCGCGGAATATCTATCATAGAAAAAATACTTTACCGTTACATCATAATGTGACAATTCCTTTTCTGCTTTTTCCATCCCGCTTACAGATGACTCCCAATATTTATTATCCTGTGTTTTTTTCGGCATGAGAACCGCAAAGGTGAATTGTTTTGCTCTTGAAAGTCTGCTGGCAAACATATTGGGCTTATATCCGACCTCATCTATTATCTTTTTAATTTTCAGTACGGTTGTTTTTGCTACTCTTCCCCGGTTGTGGATAGCTCTGTCCACAGTCCCGATGGAAACTTTAGCGAGTTCCGCGATATCTTTAATTGTCATTACTTTTTTTCTGTTATCCATAATAAAAAATACCCTTCATTTTTAATTTTTTCACATTGATGTTGTTCCGCGGTTTTCATACCATACTCGTATGAAGATCCGGACATCCGTGTACATTGCACTACACTATACATTGATATTTCTGATCATCATAATATACCAAGGAATAATATAATATGCAATCTCTTTCATTTGTAAATGCAACCCCATTTCTTTTTTATAGAGATAACCTGAGGAGAGTAACCTCTGAACCTAGGATCTTCATTTTATCAGTTATATGATAGAGATTATAATAGGGGAGGGTACTTTGTTGAGAAAAGTAATTTTTAATAAGACTGAATTTCCGCAGTTGAGTACTCATTTTAAACCTGCCGGAAAGAATTTCCGGCAGGTAACGACATATGTCTTAATCTTCGTAAATTACTTCCGTTCCATTCTGAATTAATGCGTCAATGATATTATTGAGTGAATTTTCATCCAGAGGGTTTTCCCGTATATCCAGGTATTGGATATCCTCCACTGAAAGCAGGGGAGTAATATCGCTTATTTCGTTTACCGTAAGAATAAGACCGCCGATATATGAAAAACCGGATAAGGGAGTGAGATCCGAAATTGAATTATTACTAAAATCCAGCCAATTTATCCAATTTAAATAACTCAGGAAGGATAGGTCGTTTATATTATTGGAATGACATAAGAGAGATTCCAGGGAAGTGAGATCCGGTAAAAAAGAGAAATCAGTAATACCTGTGGCGCTTATATTTAATGCGGAAAGTGCGGAGAGAGAGGATAATGGGCCCGGATCACCGAGAGTGTTATAACTCAGGTCAAGTTCCCTAAGGTTGATGAGGTTTGCGATCGGGGAGATGTCATTTATCGCATTCGTATTAATGGCAAGACCCTGTAATTGTGTCATTCCCGATAAAGGAGAGAGGTCGCTGATACTATTTTCATTTAACGATATGTATGATAAATAAGGAAGATCCGCATTTGCAAGGTCTGCAATACTTGTGAGACCGGTTGCACTCAGATCGATATTACGAAGCTCACCGAGATTCCCCTGAACCAGGAATTGGAGATCCATGAGAGGATTTCCATTTAATTCAAGCATGTGCAGATTTATGAGGGTTCCGAGGGGTGATGGATCGGTAATAGTGTTATAACTAAGATGAAGCTGTTCAATGGATATCATATCGGTAAGGGGTGATAGATCGGAAATCTCATTATTTCTCAGGTAGAGAAGCCGGATAAGCGGAAGCCCGGAGAGGGGAGAGATATCTGTTATGGAATTCCTGTCAAAACCCAAATGTTCTACATTAATAAGGGTAGCCACGGGAGAAATATCCGTTATCGAATTATCTCCCGCATAAAGGAGGTTGATGAGAGTAAGCCCTGATACAGGGGTGAGATCACTTATATTATTATTTGAAAGATAAAGGATCTCCATGTTTGTAAGGTTGGCTAAAGGAGCGATATTTTCGATCTGATTATCACTCAGATTAAGCCAATAGAGGTTTGTCAGGTATGCAAGGGGGGTGATGTTAACTATTGTGTTATGATCAATGTTGAGCTGAATTAATGTAATAAGCCCGGTAAGGGGGGAAATATCTGTAATCGAATTTCCGGACAGATAGAGATATTGCAGAGAAGAGAAATATTCCATTCCTGAAATATCAGAAATGTTTTTATCATTTGCATGAAAACTCCTGATGGTATTGACATCAGTTGCATAAATCTCACCTTCGGGTTTAAGAATTGCATCTCTTACAGCTTGTTCAAGATTAGGATCAGGAAACGAGATGACCTGTGGTGCAGGAGTAGGTTCCGGTACTCCTGTGGGTCCAATCGTAGGAGGTACTGTTCCTGATGGAGTGGGATCGGATAGTGGTGTCGGGGTGAGATCGGGTAAGAAAGTCGGCCCGATAGTAGGGGGTAAAGATATGATTGGGGTAGGCTCGGTTACCGGTGTAGGTGTCGGATCGGGTAATGATGTGGGCTCAATTGTAGGAGGATTCGTCGGTGCTCCTGTCACAACCGGAGTAGGTTCGGGTGTTTCAGGGGGCCCAGTTGTCGGCTTTTCTGTTATTGCGGGAGTCGGTGAAGGCGTCGGTTTCGGGATTACCGGACTCTCCGGCAGGCTTCTCCCCCGGGGGAAAAACTCCGGATGTGTGGTAAGGATGATTTTATCGATCATGGCGCCATCCTCCCTCATCCAGATATGGAAGGTATGGAATCCCGGTTTCGTCACATGTATATACGCATCACCAGGGTCCATCCGGTTTTTTGACCAGTGCCAGGTATGAATACGAAATTTGAGGCGGTTTGCCGTGGAATTCTCCATAGAATCTATACCTGCATGCGCGCTATTACCGTACACATCCTCTCCGTATGCCCTGGTCCATACAAAATACACGCCTGGTGTGGTAAAGAAAATTGTGTATATTACCTCTGTACTTTCTTTCGTATACTTTTCATCACAGATGTAACCATAATCCGGGAGCGCGGCGATATATCCTTGGTCTGAATAATTTTTTTTCCACAGGCATTTTTCCCACCTATGGCCATTTCTTTCTATCATAGTTGTAAAATGTTCCGCTTCAAGGACAACAGTTTCATCAATTTCCAGGAAAGCACATTCTCGCGGAAAGGGCGTGACCTGGGGGCCGGATATCGGCTTCGGACACCACCCACTCCCACCGGGGGGATGAAATCCCGGGATCCGACGGAGTTTGTTCAAGCCGGGAAAGGTCCACAGACTATCTGTACCGGGAAAATAATCAATGTACAGTTTCCACCAACCGGGAATCCGGGGATTTCCACCGGTATTGATGGTTCCGGTGGAGTCTGAATATCCGCAATAGATAAAAATAAGTGTTAATGTAATTATGATAAAAAGAGATTTCCATAGATTCATGTTTATCCTCCACATCCTTTGCATGAATTTTTGTAGTGATTTGTTATTTTTATTTTTAAAGGGAATCATAAACTATAAAGAGTTGAGTGTATAACAAACCGGATTTATTATATCATGGTATTTTGTATGGAGCAAATAAAAATTTTAAAATATATTTTTAATAAGTATTTTGCTGGTAGATAACATCACTATCCCGACAATTGTGGTACACTCTATCATCGCACTCTGCCGACAATTGTCGTATAATCTATAATTTCACTCACTCAACAATTGTCGTAGTTTCTCATCAACACCTGCTTTCTTTCTCATCCTGCATTTGACGTATACTCACACTGCCACCGATCCCCGGACATATATCCCGGTTTTTTTACTCATTATATATCGTAACCTCCTTGCCGAACAAAACAAGGTGTGTTATAAAATCTTTTATATCAAAATAAAAATATAAGAAATATCAAAAAGAAAGGAGCAATCTATGAATATTTTAAAAGTATTGTTGTGCGTTATTTTGCCTGTAAGTTTTTTCCTGGGGTGTGTACCGGAAGATGATATTTTTCCAAGTGAACCGACTCCCGGACCCCAAACCATCAATGTTATGGATTACCAGGGAATTGAAACTGATGGAGCTTATGATATGAAGTATTTTACCATAGGGGAAGATCATTTTTTAATTGTGGCAAATCATTATCTCGATTCATCCTACTCAAATTACTCAAAGATTTATAAGTGGATTGGGTATACTTTCACATTATACCAGAAAATTCTGACTCATGGCGCTCTGGATTGGGAATATTTTACTATCGAGGGCAGCCATTATCTCGCTGTAGCGAATTATTATAACGGTGCCAGTTATGATATAGCCTCTCCTATCTACAGATGGAATTTTGAGACTATGTTATTTGAACCATATCAGGAAGATATTATAACACACCATGCCTATGACTGGGAATTTTTTACTATAGGTGATTTTAATTTTCTGGTTTGCGCGAATTATTATGCAAGCGGATCATATACCACAAATTCCGTGATTTATAGATGGAACGGCTCTGGATTTGAATGGTATCAGAATATACAAACACAAGGCGCCATGGACTGGTGCCATTTTACAATAGAAGAAGATCATTATCTGGTTGTTGCTAATGCCTATGATGGTTCAAGCCACAATGTTGCTTCATATATTTACCGATGGGATAGCGGGAGTGAAGCCTTTGTTATTTTTGATAATATAATGACAAATGGTGCTATAGATTGGGAATTCTTTACTATTAACGATGAATCGTATTTAACTGTTGCCAATCGCTACTCTGATTTATCCTATATAAAAAACTCACGGATTTATAAATGGGATCCTGCCGATCCCGGATTTAAGCTCTTGCAGCCGATAGAAACATACGGGGCCTACGATTGGGAATATTTTTCCATAAATAATGACCATTATCTTGTCTTGGCAAATATATACGATGGTGATACTCACAATATTAATTCCGCCATCTATAAATGGGAGGAAGAGACGGATCAATTCACCAAGGTTCTTTCTATTCCTACACACGGGGCTACGGATTGGGAATATTTTACCCTGGGTATGGATTCCTTTTTAGCTGCAGCGAATTACAATAATGATACAGCCTATGATATTGTTTCCATGATCTATAAAGTATTATTGTAATATCCCCGCTGCTCTATTCATGTATATCATTTCCTGTTTCTCTTTCCACACCCCCGGGGAACCAGGAAATTTTTTTTCTCCGGACAGTTTTTTAAAACTACAACAAAATGTGTGGAAATCCGGGGATTTTTATAAACACGTGACAAAACCTAAAACTGAAAGAGTGAATAAAAAAGCAAAAAGTCGAATATATTGTAATTACAATTTCTCTGCGTAGCTCAGCGTTCTCATATAATGTATGAAAAGTCTGAATTTAAAGTTTTCCATGTATAAATTGGGAATGTTTTGAACAATATAAGTAAAAATAAGATTTTTGTAAAAAAAAACGAATAATATGAATGCAACAGGTCACTTTAGTGAGTTATTAATAGTGATACAGATAATTATTGTAAGAGTCTGTATTTCCTATCGCAGTAAAGTGGACAATCTATAGTAAATATTTTGAGTAGAAATTGTCCACTTTATGATAGAGGAGTTTAGTAATGTACAATAATTCTTTAAGGAGGATTTCATGCAAACAGATTGTATTCATGATTTTCATTTTGTTATGGAAAGGGGTATGAAGGAAAAGCTTAAAAATCTTGATGTGTTTAAGGATTGTAAGGGAGTATCAGGGGTGATTGTAAAGGTGTTAAAATTGTTAGCACCTGTCGTGAGAAGAGAACATAAATGGGGGAAGCAGAGAATGTGTCACTATCAGTTTGTGTGTAAAGATCCGGGAGAAAGACGGGAGCATTTGCATGTTTATTTGCCGGGAAAGGTGTACCGGGAGCTTAAGTTGTTGCATCAGGATTTGAATGTGTATAGTATTGCTCAGCTGTTGCGTGGGTTTATTGATTTATTTCTGGGGTTTGTTGAGGTGTATAAAGATAATGTTATCTATGAATTAAATAAGTTATTTGTCCGCTGGCAGGAGGATGAAAAACAAACTCGATTAACACCCCGTGAATTTATGCGACAATTATTTACAATAGTTCGTCATTTACCAGGAAAAAACAGACCAATACACATTTATGACAATAATTTCTCTCCGTTTTGGATATTACGCATATAAAACACAAAACCCAACAAAACCACCCCCAACAAAACATCCCCCAATAAAATTCATCACCAGCAATCTATATATTCCCGATATCCTTTTATGGTATATATAATCGCTTTTCTGAGGCTTTCTGCACAATCTCTCAGCGCCCCGGACGACGGCTTGGAACTCTGCGTTACATTTAACAGCTAAAATATGTTTCTAAAAATAAAACTTTAAAAAAGTAAAGGCTATTGTAAATTTTTGATAACGAAGTATAAATTGCATAAAGCGTTTTTTTCTTACAAAAAATCAATTCCCGAAATGGTACTCCATATTCCTTACCCCATTGACGTTTCTGCCGAAAACCTGCTACAATACGGCAAGATATGAAAGCCATTCAATTAGCTGCAAAACAAAAACTTACCCTCGTTGATATCCCACACCCGGTTCTCCGTAAAGATACGGATGTTCTGATAAAAGTAGAAGCCGTGGGAGTCTGCGGATCGGATGTTCATTACTATAATAACGGGTGTATCGGGGACCAGATTATCACGTTTCCCTTTATTATCGGTCATGAATTGGCCGGGATTGTTGAGCAGGTCGGGTCAAAAGTAAAGCGGGTAAAGCCCGGAGACAGAATAGCGGTGGATCCAGCTGTTTCCTGCTATACTTGCGATCAATGCAAAGCAGGAAGACCCCATACCTGCCGTCATCTCTCTTTTTTAGGGTGTCCCGGGCAATTGGCAGGATGTCTTGCCGAATATATTATCATGCCGGAACAAAGTTGTTATCCTGTACCCCCGGACATGACCAGGGAGATCGCCGCTTTGTGTGAGCCTCTGACAATCGGATATTATGCGGTGCACCGGACAGGGGATGTCCGAAATAAAACCATAGGGATCCTCGGGTCCGGACCCATCGGTATGAGTGTCATGCTCGCCTGTCTTCTTAAAGGAGCAGAAAAAATCTATATGACCGACAAACTGGATTACCGCTGTGACATGGCATCGAAACATGGAGCAGTGTGGACCGGAAATCCGGATAAGGTTGATGTGGTATCAGCAATTCTAAAGCAGGAACCCCTTCAATTGGATTATGTCTTTGAATGTTGCGGGAAACAGGAAGCCTTTGACCAGGCTTTTTCACTTTTAAAACCGGGTGGGACAGTCGCCGTTATAGGAATCCCGGAGTTCTCTCGTTATTCTTTTTCCGTTGATCACGGCCGCAGAAATGAGATTACCATTCAGCATATTCGCAGGCAAAATGAATGTACACTACCGATCGTCGAGGCGGTGAGTCAAAATAAAATCTTTCCCCATTTTATGATTACCCACAGGTTTACTTTGGAAGAGAGTTCCATTGCTTTTGATCTTGTGGCCGGGTATAAAGATAATGTTATGAAAGCTATGATTTTGTTTTAATCCCCTTAGATCCTTTTTTCACAATTTCCGGGTAAAATCCGGAGAGACAATGAAACTTGTATAGTGCTGTAAATTAAAAAAAAATTTACTTTTACAATTTGACAATGTAGTATATTGTGATATTATGATGATATAAGGTTTCTGAAAAAATACTATTTTCAGTGCAGGAACCGACCTTAAGAAATGTAGAGTATTTTTAATTCCTTTTAATATAAGTCCTTACTTTGCAAGGGGATAAAAATACTCAAGGCGAGTACTCTTGCCAACCCCATGCAAAAGAAAACGTATATATTATTGGATTTTTTTGCAAGGGGTTAAAATATGGCGTTAACGATACCGCTATTCATGAAGATAAAGGATATATGAGTAATGGAACAAAAAAAATATGTAATTGGAGTTGATTTTGGCACCGATTCGGTCCGGTCACTTATCATCGATACAGCAGACGGGACAGAAATCGCAACAGCCGTTCATTATTATGAACGCTGGAAAAATGGTGATTACTGTGATCCCGGGACTAATCAATTCAGGCAGCATCCATCGGATTATGTCGAGGGGCTGGAAGAGGTGATTACCCAGTGCCTGTTCAAGGCCACTCCGGATATTGCCTCGAATATTGCGGGAATTTCCGTAGATACCACCGGATCAACCCCATGTGCCGTGGATAAAACAGGCACACCACTGGCATTGAATGCAAAATTTAAAGACAATCCCAATGGGATGTTCATATTATGGAAAGATCATACCGCAGTAAAGGAAGCAGAAGAGATAAACCATAAAGCCCATCATTGGGGTGGGGTGGATTACACCAAATATTCCGGGGGAGTTTATTCTTCCGAATGGTTCTGGGCCAAAATTTTACATACCTTACGCCATGATCAGGTCATCGGGGAGGCCGCGTTTTCCTGGATTGAGCATTGCGACTGGATACCTGCTTTACTCACGGGTTGTGACGATATTCTAAAAGTAAAGAGAAGCAGGTGTGCCGCGGGGCATAAAGCGATGTGGCATGCACATTTTCCGGGGCTGCCGGCAGAGGATTTTCTCATCAGCCTTGATCCCCTCCTGGGAGGTCTTAGAGAGCGTTTGTATGAAGACACCTATACCAGCGATGAACCGGCGGGATATATCTCTCCGTATTGGGCAAAACGCCTCGGATTGCAGGAAAATGTGGTCATCGGAGTCGGCGCTTTTGATGCCCATATGGGAGCCGTAGGCGGAGGTATCACTCCTTACGTCCTCAGCAAAGTCATGGGAACATCAACCTGTGATATGCTCATCGCTCCCGCTGCCGATATAGGGGACAAACTTGTAAAAGGAATTTGCGGTCAGGTTGATGGTTCCATCATCCCGGGGATGATAGGTATGGAAGCCGGACAGAGCGGTTTCGGTGATATTTATGCCTGGTTCAAACAGATTCTCTTGTGGCCTTTGACACAAATTCTGCAAAATGGAAATATAACCCTTGATCTCATAAAGAAGGAATTTATTAAGAAGGTTGATGAAAGAATCATCCCCGAACTCTCAAGCCAGGCGAGAAAATTACCTATTGATGGAATTGGTATTGTTGCACTGGATTGGATGAATGGAAGACGGACCCCTTTTGCCAATCAGCTTCTTAAAGGAGCAATAACAAACCTTAATCTCGGTAGTGACGCCCCGGGAATTTTCAAAGCCCTGGTGGAAGCAACGGCTTTCGGAGCAAAAAAAATTAATGATTGTTTTGAAGAACAGGGGATCGAGATTAAGGAAATTATTGCCCTGGGAGGAATTCCAAAGAAATCAGATTATATTATGGAGGTTGTGGCGGATGTCTGTAATAAAAAGATAAAGGTGACAAAGTCGGAACAGGCATGTGCCCTGGGAGCCGGAATGTTTGCCGCTGCCGCCGCCGGCATCTATAAAACAGTGGAACAAGCTCAGGAAGCTATGGAGAGTGGTTTTGAGATGGAATATATTCCGAACAAAAAAAATGTTTCCGCTTATGCACAGCTGTACAAAGAATATTCCGTGCTTGGTGATTTTGTAGAAAAACAGGTATCCCGGGGGGTGAAAAATGAGTAAGTTCAAAGCCCTGAAAGAAAAAGCTTATGAATGCAATATGGAGCTTGTGAAACACGGTGTTGTTATCTATACCTTCGGAAATGCAAGCTGTTTCGATCCGAAAAATCAGGTATTTGCCATAAAACCAAGCGGTGTTCCCTATGCGTACCTGACTCCCGATATGATGGTTATTGTGGATCTCCATAATAATATTATTGAAGGAGAACTGAATCCTTCATCAGACACAAAAACACATGTTGTTTTATATAATCAGTTTTCAGGTATAAACGGGATCGTTCACACCCATTCAACCTTTGCCACAGCCTGGGCACAGGCAAATATGCCCATCCCCATCTTAGGCACAACACATGCAGACCACAGCCCCCGGGAAATCCCCTGTACCATGGTCATGAGTGATGAAGCCATTAAAAGAGATTATGAGGTGGAGACGGGGCTATTAATTGTCGAATGCTTTGCATCTCTCTCATATAAAGAGGTGCAAATGGTGCTTGTCGGTGCTCATGGACCCTTTGCCTGGGGCGAAACCCCGGAAAAGGCTGTTTATAATAGTGTGATGCTCGAAGAGCTCGCAAAAATGGCCTATATCACAAAACAGATAAATCCGGAGATTACGGAGATAAAACAAACCCTCATAGATAAGCATTATCAGCGTAAACATGGAAATAATGCTTATTATGGCCAAAAAAATACAGAATAACGTTTATAAAGGAGACAAAATGAATAATATTGCTCAGGTTAATCCTGGAATTATTGCTGTCAGCAGAGACTGCTTCCCAATAGAATTATCGGAAAAACGAAGGAAACGGCTCATCGGGAAATGCAAGGAACAAAAATTAGAGATCACGGAAATAGACACAATCATTGAAAATGAAAAAGATGTTCTTAAGGCATTAGATGAATTAAAGAAAAAGAAAATAAATGCACTTATCATCTATCTCGGCAACTTTGGGCCGGAAACCCCCACAGTGTTACTCGCCGAGCGCTTCGAAGGACCTGTGATGATCGTTGCCGCTGCCGAAGAAAGTGGAAATGATCTTATTAATGGAAGGGGAGATGCATATTGCGGTATGTTGAATACCTCATACAGCTGCGGATTAAAAAAACTTAAGCCCTATATCCCCGAATATCCGGTGGGAACCACAGATGAAATAATCCCCATGATACAGGATTTTATCATCATCGCACGGATCCGCCTAAGCCTTAAACGCCTTAAGATTTTTTCATTTGGTCCCCGGCCTGCGGATTTTGTCGCCTGTAATGCCCCGATTAAACCCCTCTATGATCTGGGGATCGAGATTATGGAAAACAGTGAACTCGATCTTTTTGAGATTTTCAATGCGGCTCAAGGGAATCCCCGTATCGGGAAAGTTGTGGAAGAGATGCAAAAGGAACTTGGTGCGGGAAATACATATCCCCCGATGCTTCCCAAGCTGGCTCAGTATGAGATCGCCCTCACGGAATTTATGGAGAAAAATCTCGGGGCGAGTGATTACGGCATTTTTGCGAATAAATGCTGGCCTTCCTTTGAAAAATATTTTGGTTTTGTTCCCTGCTTTATTAACTCACGAATGGCCACAAAAGGAATTCCCGTATCCTGTGAGGTCGATATTTACGGTTCATTAAGCGAATATATCGGGACCTGCGCCACCGGGTTACCGGCAACAATTCTGGACATAAATAATACGGTTCCTTATGATACAATCACCGCAGCTTCGGATAAGGTGAAAGATTATAAGCCGTCGGATTTATTCATGGGATTTCATTGCGGGAATACGCCCTCATGTTTTGTCGTTAATCCGAAGATCAATTATCAATTAATAATGCACCGGCTTATGGAACCGGACCAGGAACCCGATATTACAAGAGGCACCCTGGAAGGAAGAATTGTACCCGGCGACATTACAATCCTACGATTACAATCAACGGCAGATACCCGGCTCAAGGCATATGTTGCTCAGGGAGAGGTGTTGCCCATTGAACCGCGGTCTTTCGGTGGAATCGGAATCATCGGGATACGTGAAATGGGAAGGTTTTACAGGCATGTGTTAATCGAAAAACGCTTTCCCCATCATACGGCAGTGGCCTTTAAACATATAGGCAAAAATGTGTTTTCACTCTTTACAATGCTCGGGATTGATGATATTTCCTATAATAAGCCCAAAGGAGATCTCTATAAAACGGAAAATCCCTTCTAATAGAGGATTTTTAAATACGAATCGTATCAATCATGATCGTATCAGGAAATAGATTTCAGCTATAAATTTCTATATGCGAATTTGTTTCAACTTTTTGTTTTTTTAACAAGAAGTTGAAACAAATTCGCGAAATGCAGGTTCCCTAAAAAAAATATTATTTGGGATGCAGACGCAGCCTTCGTAATGGTATAGATACGAGGTATTAAGAAATGGAGAAGATAAAACATGAGATGTTCTACTATTGATTTTAAGGGATTTCAGGGAGTCGAATTGACGACAAACCGGATTCGTCTTGTTATCACAACAGAATTCGGACCCCGGATTAGTTTCTGGGGAAAACCGGGAGAGGATAACCTGTTGATGTGGTCTCCGGGGAAACATTTCCGGAAGGACTGGGAACTCGTTGGCGGACACCGGGTGTGGGTAACCCGTCCTCAGGCAGATGAGTGTGAAGAAACCTATTTGCTCGATACGAAGCAATGCAAGGCCGAACAGACCGATTCCGGCTGGATAGTAACGGCCCCCATTAATCCTTTTAATGCCACCCAGCGGGGTATCGGTGTAAAGCTCCTCGAAGAAAACAAAGTGGAGATTGATAATTTTGTCGTAAACACCGGAGATATGTTGTATAGCGGCGGCCTCTGGGCATTAACCTGTACGCTTCCGAATAAAACAACACGCTATGGAATTCCCATTGGAGATGATAATCTATGGGATTTTTGTAAAATCGTGATGTTCCGGCGATGGGCTGATCATTCAGGGAGTTATAACGATGATCAGTTTACCTGTACCGAGGATATGATGGTTATCCAGCCGAAAGGAAAAGAAAATAAGAGGATGATTCAGGCTGATAAAGGTATTATTGCAATGAATGATCCCCAGCGGGATACTCTATTTGCCAAGAAAGTTCCGTATATCCGGGAACAAAACTATCCCCATGGATGTAATTGTGCCGTTTATATCGGACCGGATAATTTTATGGTGGAAATGGAAACCTACGGTTCAGAGGGTACATTAAAACCCGGTGAGAGTTTTCATCACAAAGAGATCTGGATACTGGAAAAGTCAACGCCGGAAATGGATACAAAAACATTGGTAAACTTATTCGAGTGAGGAAGTGTGTGACTTGGTTTTAGTTCCCGGTTTCTGTGTTTTCTTTTCCTGTACGTGAAAAAATCGCCATATTCAGGGAATGAACCTTACAGATGTTTTTTTACCATAAAAAATGAACAGGATTCTTTATATACTTATTATAAACATCCCGTACTTTTTTCATCTCATCTTCGGTGAATTCATTCTCGTTGGATGCTGTAATATTGGCATTTACCTGGTCTTCCCGTGAAGCCCCGGGGATGACACAACTCACCTCTTCAAACATAAGAATCCAGCGTAAGGCCTTGACTGCCAGGTTTGCATTTTCAGGGAAAATTTTCTTTAATTCATTTACCGCTTTTAAGCCTGTTTCGAAATCTACCCCGGAGAAGGTCTCTCCTTTATCAAAGGCTTCGCCGTTTCTGTTAAAAGAGCGGTGATCTCCCGGGGTAAAGGTAATCTGAGATGACATTTTCCCGCTTAATAATCCGCTCGCCAGAGGAACCCGGGCCAGAATCCCGATATTTCTTTTTTTTGCTTCCGAAAAGAATAATTCACACGGTCTGTGGCGGAACATATTAAAAATGATTTGTACTGTCGTTACATTCGGGTATTCGATAGCCTTGAGTGCTTCTTCAACTTTTTCCACACTCACACCGAGGTTCGCGATTTTACCCTGATCTTTTAGTTTATCAAAGACCTCGAAGATTTCGGGGCGATAAAATACCTCTGTCGGAGGACAATGCAGCTGGATAAGATCGAGACAATCAACCTGCATATTTTTAAGACTGTCTTCCACATAGTTTTGCAAAACCTCCGGTGTATACCCCCGGGAAATATGAGGGTTGATTTTACGTCCGCATTTTGTTGCCACGTATACTCGTTCTTTTCTTGTTCGTATGACACGGCCTACCGCTTTCTCCGAAAGACCGTCACTATAGACATCCGCCGTGTCTATAAAATTAACACCTGAATCGATGGCAGTATTAATAATTTTTTCGGCATTGGCGGCATCAAACTCATCACCCCATTTCCCGCCAACCTGCCATGTCCCTAAGGATACCTCGGATATGTTGTACCCTGTTTTTCCTAATAATCTGTATTTCATTCGCTACTCCTCACGGTGTTTTTTATACCTTATTGATAATTTTCATCACACTTCCCTGTGAGACCACCTATTATCCTATCATGATACCTGTTGAATGAGAAGAAGATTTTAATTTTTTACTCAATAAAAAAAGCCGCCTTATTTTATAAAGTGTTATCTTTTTTAATAAGACGGCTTTTTACTTTTCTAAAAATTTATAATCCGCACTTAATAACTATTCGGATTCGGGAAATTCCCTGATGTTATCAGGAGGCTGTAAATGCGCAGACAATCCTGGTAATATTCATTCGATTTCGTATTTTTCATTTCCTGGTACACTGAAGACGCGAAACTCGTATACGAAGACGCCATGGTACCACAGGCAGTTGTTGCGACAAACCCGGCATCATGGTAATTGCCGATTACTCCGCCGTCCAGGTAGTAGCCGCCCTTTATGTTTGATGCGCCTTGATTGTTAAAGAAAGAGGTGAGTAATTGCATAGTATTATTCGATCTTGAATCACCAAACCAGAGATAGTCTAAAGCAACGCGCATGGGATATCTCATGGCGTCATAGTAATAGTGATCTTTGTAATTATCCCAGTCGACTATGGGAGTAGATCCGCCGGATGCAGTACACCAGTCGGGTACTAAACCTGTGGAATTACTCTTTGCATTATTAATCACTTCATAGCATTTGTCCACAACATTATACCAGTTGCCGTCACCGGTATATTCGGCAAATACTTTATAAAAAGCAGGGGCATAGTATGAAATATTCGTACATTCCGAACCGCCCCAGGTATCACCCGGTTTTAAGACCCATGTGCCTACTTCCACTTCATATTGCATTATGAGGTTGATGATATTTCTTGCATCATTTCCATAATTCCCGCCCCATTTTTTATCTGCAAAAATAAGTGCAAGTGCCATGTCTTCGTCGCCATCAGTCGCTGCATTGCGTCCGATCACAGTTCCGCTTGAATTAATCTGCCAGTTCATAAGGCCTTGAGGATCCAGATGGGCTTTTGCATAATTCCAGAGACCGTCGAAAGTGGAACGATCGTCTACATAAACGGAGAAGAGCATACCATATCCGATTCCTTCGGATACGGTGTCATCTGAATTAGCCGGACGACGGACACGGAGGTTTCCGCCCGCACCGCTGGAGGTGACATAGGTAGACTTCCAGCTATTGTATTCTGAAAGTACATAACTGTTTTCGGAACTCTGATTTGATGATGCGGAGGTGATTCCATAGGGATACGGATTGCTTCCCACATAAGGATATACAGGATTATTATTCGGAATTGGTGTAGGTTCATTTGTCGGTATACCTGTTGGTGTAGCAGTTGCCTGGCTGCCACAAGTAAATTCACCCACTAATCCGACATAAAATTGTGCGATGAGAAGTGCGTCGATGATATCAATAGTATTATTGCAGTTTACATCTGCCGCATTCGGATAAAAATTGGAAGGATTTAAATCAACATAGTATTGAGCTATGAGAAGAGAATCAACAATGTCGATAGTACCGGAATTGTTGGCATCTCCAAGGGTTTGTGCGGATAATGATACTGTTAAGGTAAACAGCATGAAAACCACAACTGATAATTTGGGCAAGAGACTTTTTTTCATTTTTTAAACTCCTTTTACGTTTTTTTATTACTGATCTTAACCATAAGACCGTTTAAAATTTTGGTTTTTTAAAGGTTTCCCCTATGTTTATTGATACCACCAATATATGACACGTACAATCGGATAATCTTCTTAAAAAAGAGTAGGTTAATTGACCTATCAAGAAAAAATGTGTGGTTCTCATATAGTTCTTTACTCCATATTTACTAAGAAATGGGACATAATGTTACTGTTAAAAAAATAAATTCAGCATAAATTCCTGAATTTAAAAGGATATAAAATATCCTTGACATTTTATTATAATATCTATATTTTCTTCACTTGTATATGCCCATGGGTTTTTTAAAGGATCATACACCAGTAAAGTAATTCCGGATTTACCTCCGGTTCAGGAACCGGGCATTTGTCCGTATATTTATATAAACTTATACTGACAATTTTTCAAATTGTCAGTATTTCCAACTATAATGGATTTGCTCTTTACTTTTGGTGTAAGCAAATATTCAAAACTGCGGCTGGTTTGAAGGTGACAAATCCAGGACTATGGAGTATATTTCATTACATGGATATGATAATTCAGTTGCTGTTAAAATGGCCGATGCAGGTACGCACTCACAACAAGTGAGTATATTCGTATGTAAGGAGAAAAGAAAGTGAATGTACAGAAGAAACAGACGATAATAGGAGAACCCCTTCCGAATATTCCCTGGCAGGAAAAACCGGCCGGATGTAATAATGTTGTCTGGAGGTATTCGGAAAATCCCATTATTCAAAGAGATGCAATTCCTTCTTCCAACAGCATTTTCAATAGTGCGGTCGTCCCTTACAATGGAAAGTTTGCCGGTGTATTCCGGTGTGACAACAGGGCGCGGATAATGCAATTACATACAGGATTCAGTGATGACGGAATAAACTGGTCCATCGAGAATGAAATGATAACCTTTAATTGTGATGATCCTGAAATCGGCGTCTTTAGCCAGGGATATGATCCCCGGGTTGTCCGGATCGAAGACCGTTATATTGTTACGTGGTGTAATGTTTATCACGGGTATACCATCGGCCTTGCGTATACAACGGATTTTAAAACGTATCATCAGATGGAGAATGCTTTTGTTCCTTTTAATAGAAATGGCGTGCTTTTCCCGAGAAAGATAAATAATAAATACATCATGCTCAGCCGTCCGAGTGATACAGGTCATACACCCTTTGGTGATATTTTTTATAGTGAGAGCCCGGATCTTATCCATTGGGGTCGTCACCGACATGTTATGTCCCCGACAAATGGCTGGCAGTCTACCAAAATAGGTGCCGGACCTGTTCCCATCGAGACAACAGAAGGCTGGCTGCTTATTTATCATGGTGTGATAACTTCCTGTAATGGTTTTGTCTACTCTATGGGTGCCGCACTTTTGGATATTGACAAACCATGGAAAGTGTTGTTCAGGACCACCCCGTATTTGCTCTCACCTCAAATGCAATACGAGTGTGTCGGGGATGTTCCGAATGTGGTTTTTCCCTGTGCATCTCTTGTTGATGCACCGTCCGGCAGGATAACGACATATTACGGAGCAGCTGATACTGTTTTGGGTCTTGCATTTACACAGGTGGATGAGCTCATCGACTTTATCAAAAAGAACTCGGATCCCTGGCTTGAATCCTAGGGATTCAAGCCTTGGAATAAAATCTTTAAAAAGATTTAATTCCATGGACTTATTC
>JAFGRV010000288.1 GCA_016934975.1 Spirochaetales bacterium
CATGTCCGGTTCCCGAACCGTCATGTGTGAAACAACCTTACGGGAGATGAGAACCATGACACCTATCGGATGAAACCCGTAAGGAAATTGCTATAAAAACAAGATTATTACTTGACATAGCAATTCTATATGGGTATACTGAAGAAAGCAAGTATATGTGTTCATTCAAAAGAGTCGGGGATCGACTCTTTTTTTATAGGTGATAAGTTGTGATTGAATCAGATATAAATAAAAGTCTCAAAGACAAAGTTTTTGAGGATCTGGAACCGATAATTTCAGGATTAGGGTACAGCATAGTTGAATTAAAAATCGGTTTTGCAAAAAAGGAGACACATATTACCGTTGCCATATATAAACCTGACGGTGTCGGTATAGACGACTGCACGGTAGTGTCCAGGGCTATTCAGGAACGATTTGAGTTCTATGATGAAATCGATAAATTTATTCTTCGGGTAACATCTCCGGGAATAGATCGTGTCATAGAGAACAAGAGAGAATACGGAATATTTATAAATAAAGGAGTGAGAGTACTCCTGAAAGATAATAAAGAATGGACCGGGGGAATTATAAAAGAAGTGACCGACTCCGGTATCATTTTACAAACGAAAACAGAGAGTATGAATATTGAATATACGGCTATTAAAAAAGCAAAACTTGATTATACAGAGGAGGTAGGAGATAAATAATGTCTTCTGATATGTCCAATGCAATAAGACAACTCGTTCAGGATAAAGGTATTTCTGAAGAGTTGGTAATTAAAAGTATAGAAGATGGTCTCATTGCTGCATATAAACGGAAATTCGGAACTTCAGACAATGCAATCGTCCGTTTTGATGATACTTTTACCGAGGTTACTATTTTTGCAAAGAAAAAAATAGTAGAAATAGTCGAAGATCCGGTGCAGGAAATAGCTTTGATCGACGCCCTAGAGTATAATAAGGAATGCGAGATCGGAGATGAATTACTGATTGAGATTAATCCGAAAGAATTCGATAGAACCGCAGTGCAGAGTGCACGCCAAAAATACCGTCAACGCTTAAAAGAGATCCAAAAGGATACGATGTTCAGCGAATTCAAAGAAAAAGCCGGTGAAATGATAATTGGTTATTATCAACGTGAAAGAAATGGCAATATTTATGTAGATCTTGGAAAAGTTGAAGGGGTATTACCCAAAAAATATCAATCTCCACGGGAAGTATATCATCTGAATGACCGTATAAAAGCGATGATCTACGAAGTGAATAAGAATTCTTCCGGTTTACAGATCATTCTATCAAGAACTCATACTGATTTTGTCTGCCGGATATTTGAGCTTGAAGTACCGGAAATTTATGACAGAACCGTAGAGATCTTTAAGATAGTCCGGGAACCGGGATATCGAACAAAAATAGCGGTTTATTCAAACAGGGATGATGTCGATCCGGTAGGGGCATGCGTAGGATTAAAGGGTGTACGTATTCAGGCAATCGTAAAAGAGCTTGAAGGTGAGAAAATAGATATTTTAAAATATGATCCTGATCCGAGGATTTTCATAAAAAATGCCCTCTCACCAGCGGAAGTGAAAGACGTTGTTATTCTCGATGAATCAAAAAAGCAGGCTCTTGTCATTGTTGCAGATACGAATTTCGCCCTCGCTATCGGAAAGCAGGGACTGAATGTTCGTCTTGCCAACAAACTTGTGGATTGGAATATTGATGTAAAAACTGAATCTCAATTCAATGAAATGGATATTAACGTTGAAACAAAACGTGCGGTATCGGCGTTATTTTCAGATACTTTTGAAGAAATCAGCAATATCGCCGAACTCCCCGGGATTCCTCCTCATATTGTAAAAGTACTTCATGACAATAAGATTGAGTTAATTGAAGATATAGTTTCCATGAAAAAAGGGGAACTGGAAAAGCTGAAAGGTTTTTCAGAGGAAGATATAAAAACAATTATGGCAATTATAGAAGAAAACGTCGAAATTGTTGAAGAAGACAGAGCCTCTTCATCTTCCGATACTAAAGAAACGGAGCCGGATGCGACGACGGTAGAAACAGAACCTCAGAATGCTGCACCCCATGAAGAGGCAGAAGAAACATATGAATGCCCGGAATGCGGCTCTCTCGTAAATCCAAGCATGACCAGTTGTCCAAACTGTAGTATTGGGCTAAGCTTCGAAGAGATCGAAGAGGAAGAATAAGGAGTATATTAAGGTATTATATGGCTGAGGAACAAGAAAAGCAAAAGAAACCAAAGACGACACTTATAAAGCACAGGAGAAAAATACCAACTGATACAATAAAAGACGATTCTCTTTCCGTAGAGAAAAAAAAAGTTGTTGTTGTAAAGAAGAAGGTAGTAAAAGTCAAGAAAAAAACGAATATAGTTCCTGTAAAATTCGAGAAGGATGATCAAAAGAATCACATCAAGAAATCCGAAGAAACGATTAATGACAGAGTAGACCAGGACAACAGGACAAGTCATAACAACGACAATACGACAAACCAAACGACAACGACACAAAATACAACAACCACAGATAGAGAGCATCAGAAATTCAATAAAGACAAATCAAAAGATTCCGCCCAGAAACCCTGGAAGAAGGAAAGTTTCAAACCGAAACAGGGTGGAACTAAGAATAATTTCAAGAAAGATACGACGAAGAGTTTTAATCCGAAAAAGAAACCTGAAAAAAAAGAGGTGAGTACTGCTGCCGGAGCTAAAGAGAAAAAGAAGGAAACCCAGGGGAAGAAATATACAGGTAGAAGATTTTATTTTACAAAGAAAAAAAAGGATTATCAGAAACGGAAATTTGAAGAACATCAGGAAAAGATAACCATAGTCAAGAAGAAATCAACTCAGAAAGCTAATCCCATACCAAAAGAAATATCGATAATGGAAGTAATCAGAGTTTCCGAACTTGCAAAAAAGATGAATTTGAAAGCCTCGGAACTCATCTCAAAACTTATGGGGATGGGCATGATGGTGACCATAAATGAGCGCATCGACGCCGAAACAGTCACCCTTTTGGCAGATGAATATGATTGCAAAGTCAATCTTGTTTCTTTGTATGATGAAACTGTTATAGAGACCGAAGAAGACGCAGATGAAGACAAACAACCGCGACCGCCGGTAATAACGGTCATGGGACATGTAGATCATGGAAAAACAAAACTTCTCGATGCCATCAGGACGGCAAAGGTCGCGGATTCAGAATTCGGCGGGATTACACAACATATCGGTGCATATCAGGTCCAGATAAAAGGACATACGATTGTATTTCTCGACACACCTGGCCACGAAGCTTTCACCCTCATGCGGGCCCGGGGAGCTCAGTTAACCGATATCGTCATCCTCGTGGTTGCCGCGAATGATGGTGTCATGCCCCAGACTATTGAAGCAATTAACCATGCAAAGGCGGCAAATGTCCCTATCATGGTAGCAATAAATAAAATCGATCTTCCCGACGCGAATATCGATAAAGTAATGAAACAGCTTGCGGATTTTAATCTTATGCCCGAAGACTGGGGCGGACATACCCTTTTCAACCAGATATCAGCCTTAAAAAAAGAAGGCATTGACAGTCTCCTCGATAACATACTCCTCCAGGCGGAAATGCTTGAATTAAAATCAAATTATAATTGCAGAGCACAAGGCAAGGTCATTGAATCGAAAATAGACAAGGGTCGGGGTATTGTCGCAACGGTTCTTATTGAACGGGGAACATTATCGGTAAGCGATTCCTTTGTCGCGGGAGTTTACCCCGGTAAAGTACGGGCGATGTTCAACGATAAGGGAGAAAAAATCCAGGAAGTCACTCCCGGGCTTCCTGCTGAAATTATCGGTTTCACCGGGATTCCTGATTCAGGTGATCCCTTCCAGGTAACTGAAAATGAAAAAACAGCACGGATTATCGGGACAAAACGGCAGGAACTCAAAAAAATGGAGGAAGCTAAAAATCTTTCCAAGGTAACCCTCGAAAATCTCTATGATAAATTTAGAGAGGGAGAGATTAAGGAGTTAAAAGTCATCATAAAAGGGGATGTCCATGGTTCCGTAGAAGCCTTAAGCGCTGCATTGGAAAAATTATCCACCGATGAAATAAAGCTGGTTGTTATAAATGCACTTGCGGGAGCGATAAATGAAAGCGATATCAATCTCGCTTCTGCTTCCAATGCTATTGTTATCGGTTTCCATGTGCGGCCATCTCCGGCAGCACTTATTCTTGCGGAGAGAGAAAAGGTAGAAGTACGGAAATACAATGTCATTTATGATGCGATAGAAGATATTAGAAAGGCGATGGAAGGACTTCTTTCTCCTGAATATAAAGAAGAAGTTGTCGGCACCGTAGAAGTGCGTCAGGTATTCAAGGTTCCCAAACTCGGTACGATTGCCGGATGTTATGTACTCACGGGAAAAGTAAAGAGAGGCGGACAAGTAAGCATTGTACGGGATGCAATTGAAATCTACAGGGGTAAAATCACCTCGTTAAAACGGTTTAAAGATGATGCAAAAGAAGTAGAAACAGGTTTCGAATGCGGTATTGGCGTAGAAAATTTCAATGATTTAAAAATCGGCGACATCCTTGAGGTGATTGAAATAAAAGAATTCGCTAAAACCCTGGATTAGGATGCACAAGGATTACTTTTCCTGATTATTTTACTCGTTAAACGCGTATAGAACCGGACATGTTTGGAGCTCACCATGTTCAGAATAATCCGGAATCGTAATGTAACGGTGCATTCTATCGGGTTGATGTGCTCATGCTTCATATGTCACGTAAAGAGAAGGGA
Organism: Spirochaetales bacterium; assembly: GCA_016934975.1. GTDB lineage: Bacteria > Spirochaetota > Spirochaetia > SZUA-6 > JAFGRV01 > JAFGRV01. The sequence continues at coordinate 4,779 of JAFGRV010000288.1, forward strand.
GCTCATCTTTTTAAATAGAGTATATTAGTCAAGGAGTAAACCTCATCAAAGACACCTTCATTCCGGAATTATTAATAATAAACAGGAATCTAAATATTTCCTAAAAGGAATTGTAAAGAAATGAGTGAAATAAGAATTAAGAAAATCGAAAGCCTTCTCACAGAGAAACTCAGCGAAATATTGATTAAAAACGAATTGAAAGATCCGAGGCTTGAAGAGTTTATAACCATATCAAAGCTTATAATTTCCAAAGATCTTAAACTTGTTAAAGTATATATTTCGTTTATGGGTGATGAAGAAGTTCATACGACAATTGTCAAGGTTCTGAATAATGCGGCCGGGTTTATTCAGGGGCTGCTGGGGAAGCGGATAAGATTAAAACATACCCCAAAACTTGTATTCTACACAGACCATTCAATTGAAGAAGGATTTGAAATCACAAAGAAAATAAAGGGCCTGTTTCCTTGAATGATATGAACGGCCTCATTCTCCTCCGCAAACCACAGGGCATAACATCGTTCCATGCCCTTGATGAGATTAAGAAAAAATTGAAGATAAAGAAGGTTGGTCATACCGGTACCCTGGATAAATTTGCAGAAGGGCTGCTTGTCGTTCTGACAGGTACATACACGCGATTAACCCCCCTTTTTTCACATCTCGATAAGGAATATATTTCTACCATCGAATTAGGCAAACAAACAGATACCCTGGACCCGGAGGGTGAGATTGTGAATACAGGTGAAATACCGGAACCTGAAACTATAACCGGGATCTTATCTCAATTTTCCGGCGAAATGGAACAAATACCCCCCCGTTACTCTGCAATACATCTTAATGGAGAAAGGTTATATAAAAAAGCATTACGCGGAGAAGATATCCATGTACCCAAACGCAAAATAGTTATTCATAAGATGAAACAGCTTCTCTATAATCCGCCTTACCTTCAGCTAAAGATTAATTGTTCGGGAGGCACGTATATAAGGGCGATTGCACGGGATATTGGAAAAGAAAGCGGTTCCTGCGCCTATGTCACTGAGCTCATCCGTACTAAAGTAGGTAGATTTGAGCTTTCTTCTGCTGTGACTGCATCTCAGTTTGAGCCTGAAAAGGATTTTCTCCCTCCTCACATCTTCATATCTCAGTTATGTAATGTTAAAATAGTACATATAAAAAAAGAATATTCCTTTAAAGTAGTGCATGGAATACCACTCCGGGATGATTTCTTTTTAGAAAAAACCGGAACAGATGGTATTTATGCTGTTTTTGAAGAAAACACATTACGTGCCTGTATAAAAAAAACCGGAAACAACTTTACGTATATGATGGTTTTTGGAGGAAAATAAGGGTGCGAATAATAGACTGGGAGGATCTCCTTTCCGGAAAGACGAAAGTAAAAGAAGCTGTGGCACTGACCATCGGTGCTTTTGATGGAGTTCATATCGGTCATCAAAGGCTCATGGAAGCAATAAAACATAGAGATGATAAAACGATTCCATGCCTCGTCACATTCAAATCGAATCCTGCTCTCATATTAAAAACCCGTCCCTTCACAGGAAACATCCTGACTCCTGAACAAAAAGTAGCAAAACTCGAATTATTTGGTATAAGATTGCTGATAATGATTGACTTTTCTCATGAATTCAGTAAAATAACTGGGAAAGAGTTCTGGTTTTCTCTTTTTAATAGCCTTCGTGTCATTAAAATTGCATTGGGGCATAATTTTCGTTTTGGTTATAATAGGGAGAGCAATAGCAAAACATTAAAAGATCTTTCACCTGAAATTGAAATTGATATTGTTGAGCCTGTTTCGTATAAAGGAGAAATCGTTTCATCAACACGAATACGTCAATTGATTCGTAAGGGTGAGTTCAGTGAAGCAAAAGCGATGCTTGGGAGTGCATATGTTCTTCAGATAAATGAAGACGTATCAATCCGTAACGAGCATAATATATATGAGATTAACCTGACAAATATACGTCAGATAATACCGGTACATGGAAATTATTCTGCATTATTGGAAACTGACATCGGCACAGTAACATGTGACGTTATTCTAAAGGATAAAATAATCCGGGTAGAAAAGAATGCAGATTATACAGAAATAAAGAATATAATATTTATCAAAAGGAGTTAAATATGCCTCTATCAGTAGAGAAGAAACAGGAAATAATCAACCAATTCGGTAAGGATGAAAAAGACACCGGGGATACAGTTGTTCAGATCGCGTTAATTACAGAAAGGATCCGGGAGCTTACAGAGCATTTTAAAGTAAATAAAAAAGATAATAACTCGCAGCGTGGTCTTCGTAAACTTATCGGACAGCGGAGAAGATTACTGGATTACTTAAAAAAATCCGCATTAGAAAAGTACCGTGATACATTAGTAAAACTGAACTTAAGAAAATAATCAAAATTGTCCTGTTCATAGTAAGGTAAGCTTTATCTCTCCCTATCGGGAATATATGGGAAAGACTCCTTATTAATGTTTTAAGTTGATACCTGCATTATAAGACATTCTAAAACGGGACAGTTATTAATAAACGCAGGAAATGGTTTGTTCACTGATTTGGTTGGAAGCGGAGATACATATGAAATATATGAAACATACGGAATACACGAATAAAAGCAAACCAATGTAAAAGGAGTATATATGGTACATAAAGTAACACTTAAAATCGGAGATACCGACCTCATTCTGGAAACAGGACGAATGGCAAAGCAAGCTAATGGGGCAGTATTTGCTCAATATGGCGGTTCTGCCGTATTAGCAACTGTCTGTACATCTGACAAAGAAGAGGATTTCGGTTATTTCCCGCTTTCAGTGGAATATAATGAAAAATATTACGCGGCCGGTAAGATTCCCGGGGGCTTTCTAAAACGGGAAGGCAGACCGCATACAAAAGAAATTATCGTGAGCAGGCTCATTGACAGGCCGATGAGACCCTTGTTCCCAAAAAAGTTCAACCATGAGGTGCAGATCATTCCCACGACTGTCTCGGCAGACCAGGTTAATCCCCCGGACATTCTCGGCATCATCGCAAGTGCATGTGCCGTTTACATCTCGGACATACCTTTTAACGGGCCTGTTGCAGCAGTCCGGATCGCATTATTAGGCGATGAGCTTATTGTAAATCCTACATTCGAACAGATCGACCAGAGTAGTCTGGATATTGTTGTGGCAGGTACGGAAAACGGAATTACAATGGTAGAAGGCGGATCAAAAGAAGTCAGCGAAGAAATAATGATTAATGCCATAGAAAAAGGCCATGAATATATTAAAAAACTTTGTCAGCTTCAAAAAGAATTAAGGACTCTGGCAGGTAAGGAAAAACTTACCTATACCGAAGAAACGGAAGAATTACCGGAACTGGAAAAAATCACCGAATTTGCCTACTCAAAAGTAAAAGAAGCATGTTTTGTAAAAGGCAAAATGACACGAATGAATGCTTTAAAAGCTGTTTATAATGAAACAAAAGAAAAATTTGACGAAATCATCCCGGAAGACAAAGAAGGTTTATTACGTATTCTTTTTGAAGATTTGGAGTCACAAATTGTAAGGGAATCCATCTTCAAAAATAAAATACGCTCCGACGGGAGAACCCCGGAAGAAATCCGTCCCATAACCTGTGAAGTTGATGTCCTGAACCGGACCCATGGCTCCGCTTTATTTACCAGGGGTGAAACCCAGGCATTGGCCGTAGCGACCCTGGGAACCGTGTACGACGAAAAAATACTCGACGATATCGACGGGGATACCCGAAAAACCTTCATGCTTCACTATAATTTTCCTCCATTCTCTGTCGGCGAGACCGGAAGACTTGGCGCAAAACGAAGAGAGATCGGCCACGGACATTTAGCCGAACGCGCTTTGGAAGGAGTGCTTCCCTCGAAGGATAAATTCCCGTACACAATCCGTATCGTATCGGAAGTCCTTGAATCCAACGGATCTTCCTCTATGGCAACGGTATGCGGCGGTACCTTATGTCTTCTGAATACCGGAGTCCCCATCAGAAAATCCGTAGCAGGAATTGCCATGGGCCTGGTAAAAGAAGGTGATGACTTTGTTATTCTTTCCGATATTCTCGGAGAAGAAGATCATCTTGGAGATATGGATTTTAAAGTAGCGGGAACAGAAGACGGGATTACTGCCTTTCAGATGGATATAAAAATCGATAGTGTAGACAGGAAAATCCTTGAGAAAGCATTGGCACAGGCAAAGCAGGGACGTCTTCATATATTAAATATAATGAAACAGACAATTCAGGAACCCAGAGATAATGTTTCCGAATTCGCTCCCAAAATTATTGTTATACACATTAATCCCGAGAAAATCGGGATGGTTATCGGCCCGGGTGGCAAGATGATCCGCTCAATCAGCGAAAAATTCGATTCAACGATTAATATTGAAAACGATGGAATGGTGACAATTTATTGTAAAAACCGTGACGGCGCTGAAAAAACACAACGCGAAATCGAAGGTCTTGTAGAAGAACCGGTGGTCGGTAAAATATATAATGGAAAGATAAAACGCATTACGGATTTCGGTGCTTTTATAGAATTCCTTCCCGGCAAAGAAGGACTTTGCCATATCTCAAAGATTTCCAGTAAACATGTCCGGAATGTACGTGATGTTTTTACCGAAGAACAGGAAGTTTTAGTCAAACTCATGGAAATTGATAAACTGGGAAGGGCAAATCTCAGTCATGTTGACGCTCTGGAGAAGAAGGATTCGGATGAAAACTCCACTCAGAAGCACGATAATGACAGACAGAAACGGAGATAAATTTGATCCGGATCGAGAAGCTGGATAATGGGGCAACACTTCTTTTTGAAAATGTCTCTGCAACCGATACCGCGTCAATAGGATTCTGGGTGCTGACAGGCTCCCGGGATGAGAAAGATCATGAACAAGGATACTCTCATTTTCTTGAACACATGCTCTTTAAAGGAACGGAAAAAAGAACAGCCTTTCAAATTTCCAAAGATATTGACCGTGTCGGGGGAATCCTTAATGCATTTACCGATAAAGAGAATTGCTGTTACTATTGTACTCTTCCGGGTGAACACATAACCCTCGCCATAGATGTTCTCTCTGACATACTCTTCCACTCAACCTTTCCTGAAGAGGAACTCATAAAAGAACGTGAGGTAATCATTAATGAGATCCAGATTTCCATGGATTCGCCGGAAGAGATCGCGTATGAACTCTTTTTAGAAGAAATGTGGGGAGATCACCCATTATCAAAAAGAATTACCGGGAGTATCCGGGATGTACAGAGTGTTACAAGAGAAAAAATTATAAAATTCCATAAAGAACGCTACGTATTATCGAACATGATTATTTCAATTTCCGGCAACTATAATTTAAATGAAGTAAAAGATTCATTAACCCGGGCTTTAGAAAATATTCAAGGGGGGTCTTTTCTGTATACACGGGAAAAACCGGTAACAATCCCAATCTGGAAACTTATAAAAGGCCGTTTCACACAATCCCATTTATTTGCCGGGATAAACACTGAATTTTCAAATGAACAGCGGGATTTTTATTCACTCCTTGTATTCAGTACTTTATTCGGTGAATCTATGAGTTCACGTCTTTATCAACATATTCGTGAAGAAAAAGGCCTTTGTTATTCAATTTATTCCTTCCGGACCTATTTTACCGATGTCATCCAATGGACAATCTATGCCAATACACAAGGCTCCGATACATCCCGGCTTATCGAATCAATCGGAGATGTATTAAAAAAACTCACTACTGAACCGGTGACCACGACCGAAGTGGACGACGCAAAAAGCCACCTCAAAGGAAGTCTTATTCTTGCGAAAGAAAATATGGAAGCAAGAATGAAAAGACTTTTTAAACTCTATACACTAAATAATACGATTTTTGAATTCGAGGAATCTTTTAATTTCCTGGATACTATTCGATTACAAGATATCCAAAATACCATAGAATCCCTCGTCAAAGGGGAAGATTTTAATCTTCTCGTATTGGGGAATAAAAAAAGTAAAAATATAAAAGGCTTAAAATTTAATTTTTAGGATTTATGGAACAAATAAAAGTTATCTGTAAAATCACAGAAGATATGCTTCCTCTCTATCAAACCGAAGGATCCTCCGGAGCTGATATCAAAGCCGATGTAGCCGCAGACATCATCCTTTCTCCGGGAGAGAAAGCACTTGTCCCCACAGGTCTGTATGTTCAAATACCCTGGGGATACGAAGCACAGGTAAGGCCACGTTCCGGTCTGGCGGCAAAAAAAGGGGTAACGGTATTAAATACGCCGGGAACGATAGATTCCGATTACCGGGGAGAGGTGAAAGTCATTCTCATCAATTTAGGGAAAGAGGATGTGTGTATAAAAAGAGGAGATAGAATTGCCCAGATTGTATTTGCACCGATAGTACGGGCCTTATTTATCCCACAATCGGAGATTGAGACGACACTCAGAGGAGACGGCGGCTTCGGGTCTACCGGCGAAAAATAGATTCCTTATTTATGAGAAAATGAGTAACCTTTGACAAACAAAACTGATTTTAAGTATATTGTACAGAATGAGAATGAGAACAAACCGGGGGTATAAACAACTCTATTCATATATTATCAAAGAAGTACTCGTTTCTTTTGCCATCGCATTTCTCTTCTTTTTTGTCATTTATTTTGTCAATTACATCCTCCTCATGGCTGAAAAAATTTTATCGAAACATGTTCCTATCATGGATGTTTTGGAACTCTTAATATGTTACTTGCCCCAGATTATCGCCCTTTCCTTTCCCTTTAGTGCTCTCGTCGGCTCACTCATGGCGATCGGAAGATTTTCCTCGGATAATGAAATACTTGCCTTCCGGGCATCCGGTATATCAATCTTTCGCTTATTTCTCCCTGTTTTAGTCCTCAGTTTCGTTTTCTCCTTTGTATCCTTCTTATTTAACGATTATTTTCTTCCTATCGGTTTTATACGAAGCAGTATGATTTACAGGACGCTTTTTTCCAGAAATCCCGGGCTGGAACTGGAACCATATTCCGCAAAAACCTATGAAGATAAGGTTATTATTACCGGTAATATTGATGATAACCGTATAGATGATGTCATTATTATTGATAAAACAATCGAGAATAAAAAGCGTTTAATTACTGCAAAAAGTGCAGTTCTCCTGGAAAATAAAGGCCAGGAAGGAGTCATCTCTTTGGAGCTGACGGAAGTATTCAGCCATGAAACTGATCTAAAAAGCGGGGAGGATTATGATTACGCTTTTGCGGAAAAAATGGTCTACAATATTCTGATACAAAATATTATCGGACCTCAGGCGATAAAACCGACTGCGAGAGAAATGACATCTCTGGATGTATGGTATTCAATACAGGACAAAAGAAAAGTGATCTCGGAGAGACGTAAAACACACCGGGAAAAAATAAATAAAGAACTATATGAATTATCCATGGAAATCCGTCTGGCGGAAGAAAAAATACAGAATTCTCCCCACAGCCTTTCTCAATCGGAAAGAATTATTGAGAAAAAAATGGATGAGATTGAAAAAGAACGGTCAAAAGATATTTCCGACCAAAGTTTACGAATATACCTCCTGGAATTTCATAAAAAATTTTCTCATCCGTTTTCGTGTATCTTCTTTATCATATTTGCTTTCCCCGTGGGGTTATATGCAAGAAGAAGCGGAAAAATGATGGGATTCGGTATCGGAGTCATTATGTCGGGTATTTACTGGGGTATGCTTTTTGTAAGTTACCGGACCGGCTACAGAGTGGACATTCCCCCGGCCTTCGTCATATGGCTTCCGAATATTATCGTCTTAGGCGCGGGATTAATCTTATTCCTTCTCAGGGTGAAACGATGAAAACTATTCACATTATGGTACTCAAATCATTCATACCAATCTTTCTCGGCACCATACTGTTTTTTGTTTTTGTCTGGCAGCTTATGGATGTATTTGCCAATATTGTCAGATATTTGTCAAAAGATGTGGAACTCGAAAGTATAGGCCTTATTGCCCTGTATTATATTCCCAAATGTGTCATGTATTCTCTTCCCATCGCCCTCCTCTTTTCCATCACCTTTACCTTAGGCAATTTCTATATGAACAATGAACTCATATCAATCTACGGTTCCGGCATCAGCCTGTTTCGACTTATTGTACCTTTTCTGTTTATCGGTGTGCTTTTGAGCTTTTTCATGTTTTTCTTTGAAGAAAAAGTCGCTATTCCAACATACAAAATGAAGAATCAAATTTATCAAAAAACCCTGAATATGCCGGAACCCTACAGCAATCATAATGTCGCTATAAAAGCCGCGGACAATAGAATAATTTATCAGGCAAGTTATTACAATGATAAATTAAAAACATTATCCGGGGTGACAATAGTAGAGAGAGATGAAAAAGGAAATCTGATCTTCAGAATTGAAGCCGAATCCGGAGAATGGAATGAAACAAACTGGGTGTTCCGGAATTGTATACTTTATTCATGGAATCCGGAACATAATCACTTTATTAAAGAGAATAAAAAAGAAATATCTATGGAAAAATATAATGAAAAGCCCCGGGTATTCCAGAAGCTCACCCGTAAGATTGATGAAATGGAATATACGGATGCTTATGACTGGATCCTTTTATTAAAAAAAGCAGGCAGACCCTACCAGGGTGCATTGAGTGAGTATTATAAAAAATTTTCCTTTGCATTAACCCCCCTCATTGTTATCCTCGTTTCTTGTTCCATAGGCGGATTATTAAAGAAGAATGTTCTTTTATTAAGCTTATTTCTTTCGATTTGTATCATTGTGGTATATTATGTAGCACAAATGCTTTCCATGACATTGGCAAATTTTGGTTATATCCCCCCCTTCTGGGGTGCATGGAGCGCTCTCTTTCTCTTTATCGGTATCGGGATAGCTCTCCTGAGATTAGCCAGGACATAAGTTCTTTCACCTATTTCCATTTACAAAAAACCGCTTTTTTGCTACATTAGCAACGGAACAATAATAAGGAGCAGGACACGAGTTGTCTGAACTAAAATTGCCTATGACAATAACACTCTATACCGAAAGCTATTTTAATGCGGCTCATAAACTTAAAAGTTACCAGGGGAAATGCGCAAACCTTCATGGTCATGCCTGGAAAGTCGGCGTTTGGGTAAAAGGTGAAGAACATCAAAAGAAAGCGAATGGTATTTTATGGGATTTTTCGAATATTAAGCACATTACCGCTCGCCTTGACCACACCCTTCTCAACGATGTACTCGACACGAATCCCACGGCGGAGAATATCGCTTTGTATATCTACACAGAGCTTAAAACTCAGGATCCCGATCTCCTGTTTAAAGTACGGGTCAATGAAAACAGCATACCCAAAGAATCCTATTGTGAAACCGGTGATTTTTAATGACCTTTCAGATAATTGAAAAATTCGTCACCATAAGCGGCGAAGCCCCGATCCCGGGCACCCCTGTCTACTTAATTCGATTTGCAGGGTGTAATTTGAACTGCCGCTATTGTGATGTGCCATACACAGACCGGATAACCGTTACCCTTTCTGAAAATGAGTTGTATGACGACATCCTCATTCATCTTAAAAAATATCCTTTTTTAAAGATTCTCCTTACCGGCGGCGAGCCCCTGAAAGAAGAACGCCAGGCAGCACTTTTCAGAGTAATTTCCAAATTAAAGAGTTCGACTCATGTTTATATCGAAACAAACGGCTCAATCCATATCGATTTTTTCCCGGAGTACGCACATTTTGTCTGTGACTGGAAAACACCATCCTCGGGAGAGGAAAAAAGCTTTCATTACGAAAACATTAAAACACTCAGGCCGGAAAAAGACTCCATAAAGTTTGTGGTCACGGAAAAGGACTTTGAATGGGTAAAAGAAAAAATAGAAATCCTCCAAAAAGTAAATCCCCGTCTTCCGGTCTACTTTTCACCCCAGTGGGGAAAGCTCAATTTCAAAGATCTCGCTTTATTTATCCTTAAAAACAGACTCCCGGGAATAATGTCTCTCCAACTCCATAAAATGATATGGGTAAATGAAAAAGAAGGAATAGAAAATGGAGCAATCATATAACAAAGAGGATGCCCTCGTTTTATTAAGCGGGGGGCAGGATTCCACAACATCACTCTTCTGGGCCATGAAGCATTTCCGGAAAATACACGCCATAAGTTTCTTCTACGGGCAAAAACACGCTTCGGAAATCAAGTGGGCTAAAAAAATCTGCAAAAAACTGGACATCAACCTCATGGTCACGGATATTTCCTTTATGCAAAATCTGGTTGTTTCGGATTTGTTTAAAAAATCGGGAAAAATCAAGCCAAAAGATCATCCGTTACAGGAAGATGTGCCGTCAAGCTTCGTACCTTACAGAAACCTTCTCTTTTTGGTATTGGCAAGTGCCAGGGCAAGCTCCCTGGGAATCCGGCATCTTGTTATCGGGGTATGCGAAACCGACTATTCCGGTTATGCTGATTGCAGAGATGTGTTTATCAAATCAACACAGGCGACCTTACACCTGGCGACGGATTTTAGAGAAAAAAATGTCATAATCCACACTCCCCTCATGTGGCTGACAAAATCGGAAACTTTTGAGTTAGCCCGGGAATTGGGATGTCTCGATTTTATTATCACTCAAACACTTACCTGTTATTATGGTAAAACAAAGATGAACCACTTTGGCATGGGATGCGGGGAGTGTCCCGCCTGTACGTTACGGAAAAAAGGATTTGAAGAATTTCAGATGAAATACGGAGATAAGAGAGGCACGTGATGAATGAGCAGACAGGAACACTTATTATTATCGCGACACCTATCGGAAACCTCGAAGATGTAAGTATCCGGTGTTTACGAATTATTAAAGAGGCTGATGTACTTGCCTGCGAAGACACCCGGCATACTCAGCGGATATTGCTTCGATATAATATCACGGAACATGGAAAACTTTTCCCCTATCATGAACATAATGAAAACCGGGCAACCCACAAGCTCCTGCAGATATTACAAGAGGGAAAATCAATCGCCCTTGTCAGTAATGCCGGCTTTCCGGGAATCAGCGATCCCGGATTTCGGATTGTACGTGCTGCCCGGGACGCCAGGATTCATGTTGATGTCATACCCGGACCAAGCGCCGTGACCACTGCCCTCCTCTCTTCCGGTCTCCCGACCTCAAGTTTTACCTTTAAAGGATTTCCCCCTAAAAAACGGGGTCAGAGGCAAAAATTTATCGAACTCGAAAAAGATGTCTCACATACCCTTATTTTCTTTGAATCACCTTACAGAATCGGTTCATTTTTGGAAGATGCGTATCAGGTTTTAGGAAACAGACTTGGGGCGGTCTGTATCGAGCTCACTAAAAAATTTGAACGGGTGCACCGGGATAACTTAAGGACTCTGGCGGATATGTTTATGAACAAGAAAGTCAAAGGTGAAATCACTGTTGTCATCGCGGGAAACAACCCCAAATTTTTAGAGGATAGCCCTAGGGTTTCTCACGATAACGATGAAGAATAATAATCGCCCTTGCCCCTGAATCCCTGATATTTCTTATTATACCTTCAAATACTTATTAAAATATACCTATAGAAACTTGACATAATCACGATGATAACGTAAGTTCCTCACATGAATGAATTAGCAAAAGAATTAAACACAATTCTTAAAGGAACAGTCCTAGAGGATCTCTTATCTGACATGGGCAGGAGATTCTATTTTCCCAAAGGTATCGTCGCCCAGTCAACAGAAGCAGCGGAACATGCTCACAGGTTTACCGCAACAATCGGTATGGCAAAATACAAAGGCAAACCGATGAATCTTGAGAGCATCAGGAAATTCATTCCGGAGCTTGACCCGGATGAAATCTTTCCATATGCGCCGACCTCCGGGTCAAAAAATCTGCGTTTACTCTGGAAAAAGCAGATGATTAAAAAGAATCCGCACCTTGAAGGAATAGAGACAAGTTCTCCTCTTGTTGTGGCAGGAATTACCGCCGGAATCTCCATACTCGCCGACCTCTTTACAGATCCCAAAGATATAATCATTATCCCCGATATGTTCTGGGGTAATTACAGACTTATTTTCGAAGGTAAAAAAGAAGGGACAGTCGTGACTTTTCCTTTTTTTAACGAAAAAAATAAACTCAATTTATCTGCCCTGGAAAAAGCAATGACAGATAACGCGGGAAAAGGAAAACTTATTCTCCTCCTTAATTTTCCGAATAATCCCACGGGATATGCCCCCCTCAAAGACGAGGTCGATCCCCTTGCTTCGGTATTGGAAAAAGCTGCTCAAAAAGGTTTAAAAATACTCACAATTATTGACGATTCCTACTATGGCCTTTTTTACGAAGAGGATATTTATCCCGAATCTATTTTTACCAGGCTTTCCACACTTCACCCGAATATCTTAGCTGTAAAACTTGACGGAGCAACGAAGGAAGATTTCGTGTGGGGATTCAGAATAGGATTTCTTACCTATGGGGGAAAAGGACTCACCAGGGATCATTTTACAGCACTTGAAAAAAAAACCATGGGATTAATCCGTTCATCTATTTCAAACTGTAATCAACTTGGTCAGAGCCTGCTTATCCGGGGGCTTACAAGCGAGACATATGAATCGGAAAAGAAGGAAAATTTAAGAATCTTACTCGCAAAGTATGAAAAAGTAAAGGAAATAATAAAACAGGCAGGGGAAAATACTCCTTTAAAAGCCCTTCCCTTTAATTCAGGTTATTTTATGTGTTTTTACCTCGAAAAAGGAAACGCAGAAAAATTAAGACACTATCTCCTTTATGAAAAAGGCATTGGCACTATTTCGATTGGTGAAAAGTACCTAAGAATTGCTTATGCATGTGTTGAACTTGAACAAATGGAAGAACTCTTTAATGAAATTTATAAAGCGGCGGAAATCTTTGCATGAATGCAGAAATCTTTGCATGAATGCAGAAATCTTTGCATGAATGCAGAAGTTTCTGAATGATTCAGAACACCCTCAATTCATGAATAGTGTTTGACAACTCATCTCTTGTTTTTTATACTTCATCTGATGAGAAAATTTAAAATTTTTTAACCTAATAAGTTAAACAAGGGATGTTCTATTGATGAATTTCGAAACCCTCTCTATACTTTTGATCGATGATTCCAAAGGTGATTATATACTCACCAAAGAACTTCTGGCTGATATAAAAGAGTCGATGTATCATCTTGATTGGGTTTCCACATATGACAAAGGCTTAACTGCGATAAAACAAAATTCCTATGATATATATCTTCTTGATTATAATTTAGGAGAAGAAAGAACAGGTCTTGATCTCCTGAATGATGCGATTGAATCCGGATGCAAAGCCCCGATTATTCTTCTTACCGGCTTCGGAGATCACGATCTCGATATCGATGCAATGAAATCAGGAGCAGCGTTTTTCCTTGATAAAAGTACACTCCAATCCGAAGGTCTTGAACGGGTAATACGTTATGCCCTGGAACAAAAACGGGCGGAAGAACAGAAACTCCTTCAGGCTTATTTCTACGATAAAATTACAGGTTTGGCTAATATCTATCTCTTTAAAGAACATCTTACCAGGGCAATCGCCTTTGCCGAAAGGTATAACAGAGAACTTGCCATTTTGTGCTTTGATATTGATAATTTCCGGCGAATCAATGACTCTTTAAATTATGCATGCGGGGACAAATTATTAAAAGATGTGGCAGAACGACTCTCTTCCCTCGTACGAAAAAGCGATATTCTTGGTTTTGATATGCTTACAGATGACCCGGTAAAAATCGCCCGTATCGGGAATGATGAGTTCATGATACTACTTTCGGAGATAAAAGGTGAATATGCCGGAAAAGTTGCACGACGTATCCTTGATTCCCTGGAAGAACCTTTTTACCTGGAAAAGCAGGACGTTTTTATTACCGCATGTATCGGAATAACGGTGTACCCGAATGACGGAACGAATGTAAGTACATTATTGAAAAACGCCGCCAGGGCGCTTCAATACGCTCAGCAGATCGGTAAAAACCAATACCAATTCTATGAAAAATCGATGAATGCGGCATCCCTCAAGCGGCTTTTACTTGAAAACCTTCTTCACAAAGCCCTGAAAAAGGGTGAACTCACACTACACTATCAACCCCAGATAAATATCCGGGACAAAACCTTAATTGGTTTCGAAGTACTCCTCCGGTGGTTTCATCCGGAAATGGGTAATATTCCTCCGAATGAATTTATTACCATAGCTGAAGAATGCGGACTTATCATCCCAATCGGTGAATGGATCGTAAAATCGGCATGTTCCCAGATGACTTCCTGGATAAAGGAAGGATATAATCCGGTGCGTATCGCTATCAACCTCTCAAAGTACCAATTTAACCAGCCATCTCTTCTCGAATACATTCATTCTATTTTAAAGAAGGTTGATCTCTCTCCCGAATATCTGGAGTTTGAAATTACCGAAACAGCAGTCATGCATAATGAGGTTAAAACAATTGCTATGCTCCACAAATTAAAAGCGATGGGTGTCCGTCTTTCCATGGATGACTTTGGTACCGGATACTCTTCTCTTAGTTACTTAAGGCGATTCCCCCTTGATGCATTAAAAATCGACCGGTCCTTTATTAATGAAGTTCCCGGGAACCAGGATGATTATTCGATTGTCCGGGCGATTATTGCCTTGGCTCACAGTCTCAATCTTTCGGTTATAGCAGAAGGAGTGGAAACGGAAGAACAGCTGAAAGCACTTTTAAGCCTGAATTGCGAACTCGTCCAGGGTTTTCTGTTTTCAAAACCCCTCCCGCCGGAAGAAGTCAAGATATATTTAACTTCCAAAAAAACAAAAAAACCGCAGCAGTCTATTTGTGACATTCTATCCGGTCCGCTAAAAAAACAACTGGGCTGGAAGTAATCCCGGCTTTTGAAAATACAATCACATCATGACCAGGGGAATGAATAGTATTCAATTCCTCCCCCTTTTTTATCCGGGCAAGACTATAACAGATGAAAAAAGATATTCAAACTACGGATGACGCGGATGCAGACGGATTGTTTAATGGTAAAGTATCGGTTGGTGTCGGTTGGTGTCAAGGTAGTTGTCGTAATAAAAACTTGTTTCATAATCGCTCTGTATGCATTTTCTTTTCTCTGTTGATATCTA
>JAFGRV010000289.1 GCA_016934975.1 Spirochaetales bacterium
GAATCAGTACCATTTCAGATATCAACCAATCTTTATAATAAACTTTTTCGTGATTCCTTCCGGGTTCTTTCTTTAGTGCGGGCTAATATCAGCATAGATGATGGGGAAACAGGTTTTATTCATCCGGCGGGTCATCTTGAGGATTTTAACATAAATGGGAGAGATTTTTCCGGAGGCTGGTATAATGCAGGGGATTATGGAAAGTGGACCCATTGTTCCTCGGTTGTCGTGGCAAATTTGCTCTGGTTGTATATCTTGAATCCTTTTGTAAGAACCGATGATTTGGGGATCCCTGAAAGCGGGAACAATATCCCCGATCTTCTCGATGAAGCACGATGGGGATTGACATGGCTTCTGAAAATGCAGAATGCCGACGGGAGTGTTTATCATAAGATCGATACCGAGCCCGGGTTTGCATGGGGTAAAGGACCGGATGAAGATGCCCTCGAGAGATCTCCGAAATGGACAGATCGCAATGGCCGGGTGCCTTCCACAATTGATGCGGCGGATTTTTGCGGGGTGATGTCTTTGGCTTCCGACGTTTTTTTGGAGGTTGATCCCGGATTTGCCCTGGTTTGTCGTGAAGCGGCTTTACGCTCCTGGGAATGGGTGCGTTCTCATCCGGAGAATCCACAAAAGGATCCTTATTATACGGATGATGATCCGTCTCAGGAATTATTCTGGGCCGGAGGGGATATTTTTATCCTTACAGGTGGTGAAGAAGGAATTGATTTTATTGAAGGTTATGCACAACCTTCGGTAAATGCCCCGAGTTGGTTAATGACCGATTATTATGGGATCTTAGCTCTTTGTATTGCAGCTTCCGTTCCCGGGGAGATCCGAAACAGTCACAAAGCTGCCCTTCTGAAGACATCGGATTTATTATTGGAAAAAATAAACAGGTATCCTTACGGACATGTTCTCGAAGATTTTTGGTGGGGTTCCAATTCCTCTGTGGCCGGATCGGCGCAGATTCTTATCGCTGCATATAAAATATCCGGAAAGGATGAATATCTCTCGGGTGGACTGGAACAGCTTAATTATCTCCTTGGATGCAATGCCTTAAATTTATCGTTTGTAACGGGATTTGGAAAAAATTCGGTAGAACATCCGTATCACTGGTCTTATTACGTCTATGACAAACTCATTCCCGGGTGGATTTCAGGGGGACCTAACCGTTATCCCGGGGGAGCCGACCCCTTGCTAAAAAGCATACAACAGACCGGAACACCCCCGGCGATGTGTTTTGTTGATGCATGCGAAGCGATGGGATCCTGGGCTTCTAATGAAGGGACTATCGCCATGACAAGTTCGTTGATGTTTTTGGCCGGATTATGCAGTGAATAACTGGAGATGTATTTTATTTTTCCAACAATGCTAAAATTTTTTTTTCAACCTCATCATTCACATTCCGGATTGTCTTTAGTTCATTCCTGGCGGTAATATTATGGATATCTTCTTTCAGGTTTTGAATATTCATTCCCGCCCAATACAGATTTGAGCAGGATTTTCCAAGATACTGGAGGTGACATGCTTCATTTAATAGCTGTTCGGCGATGAGGTAATTGTTTTTTCTGAAATCTTCGGGAATAAATCGTTTCAGCCGGGCAGGAAGATTATATTTATCTAAAAGTGTGAAGATCTTTTTTGACTGCCCCGTTGCATAACTTTTTTTCGGTCCATATGTTCCCGAATATTCATGAGGCGAATAGGAAAACTTGAACAAATTCTCATAAAATGGAATCAGGTGGGGATAGGCTGATTGTAATGCCGCTAAAAAGCGCAAAGCCTGGGATCCTTCCATGGTAAGCCCCGGAGAAAAGAGAAAAAAGTCCGCTCCCGCATCTTTTGATCGTTTAAGAAACTCTTCTATCTCTTTCTCATCGTCTTCCAGTCCGGGGACCATGGGAATTGCCATGACGCCACAGTTTATCTTTGGGTTTGCTTTTTTTATTGTTGATAATGCAGCGAGTCTTTCTTCCGGTGTACTTGCGGAAGGTTCCAAAAAACGGGCAATCGTTTCATTCAGAGTCGTCACTGTAAAGGAGACACCCATCCATGATTTTTCTGCAATTTGGGAAAAGAGATCACGGTCCCGGACAACGAGGGCGGATTTTGTGAGAATATTTACCGGGTAGTGATGTTTTGCCAGAACCTCGATACAAGCCCTGGTGTTTTTATACACAAGTTCGCCGGGCTGATAAGGGTCGCACACCCCGGACATTCCGACAATATCCGGGAGAAGTGTTTTTGTCCGGGTGAGCCGTCGGTCAAGTTTTTGTGGCGCATCTTTTTTTATATAGATCGTATTCCCCTGGTTAAAGTGCTGAGCGTATTTCCCCGCCCTGGCATAGCAGTAGATACAATTAAACTCACACCCGGCATAGGGGCTTATAGAGTACCGGTCCCAGAACCATGGATCGATGAATTTTTTTACATTGATAATTGTTGTTGTTTCTTTTTCTTTATATGTATACATATCTATCCGGATGAGAGAGATTTTAATAATTTGATTGCAGCTTCCGGACTTACACCTTCGTTTTTTATTTCTTTTTGCAGTTCCGCCTTTACAAGATTGGTCGCTTTCTTATCATAAAAACCTCCCCCATATTCGACTCACTCCCATGTTATCATAATTTGCACATGAAGTCTACTATCGATATGATGGAAAAGTATGATTATAGATACATCAAATCGACATGAAAAATTATCTTTACTATCTGTTCAAGAGATCCTTGTTTATTGAAGGGCGGCTGCCTTATTATATAAATAAATAGAAAAGTATGTTGCAGTGACTACAACATACTTTTCTATTATCAAAGGGATTAATGACGAATTAAAATAAAATTCTAATCCTGTAATATAAAAGGCCAGACATCATAGGCTGCGTAGGGGGAAAGAAGCAGATCGATATAAGCATATCCCTGAATCAGGTTAAGACTTACATCATTATTGCCTGCCAGTTGAATAAGGGTCCCATAATATGCCTGGTTTCCGGAACTATATTCGGAATTAATCATGATGACTCGTTCTTCAATTCCGGACCAGTCAATTTCATATGCGCCATTTAAAGACTGAAGAGCATATATATCACGATTATAAGCTATGGGAATAATTCCGGTGCCGATATTCATACCAACCTGGACTAAGTCTCCAAGAGAAGTATACGTAAAACCGTATGAATCGGATAGAGGATCAAGAGCATAATTATAATAACCGGCGGTAACGCCCTGGATCATTACCCATTCCCCCGGTAGACCGGTGATTGGGGTATGCAACCCGGGGAGGAATGCAGTATAAATCAATGAAAAGTGGAGTAATCCGGCATAGGTAAAATTGCCCGGTAATCCGAGGAAATCCCTGGCTTGCCCTGAATCGGCATCCGGGTACATGGTCCCGGCAAAAATCATATTCCGCAGGGAGTCGATAAAGGGGTTTGCATACATTCCCGAAGCGATAATTTGATTAAGGGCATTGTAGGTCATATCAGCATATACGACTTTTTCAGGCTGAAGTGAAGGATCAAAACTATCCGTGTCCAGGAGGATGATTTTATCCAGTTTTCCGGAATAATGAGAGGCATAATCCATAATCGAAACAGCAGAACTTGCCTGTCCGATCATATCATAGGGAAGCTTTATAATTCGTTGTATAAGTTTTACTGCTTTTCTGAGGTCTGCGGTGTGTTTTTCCATTCCCCAATCTGTTAAAAACTGTCCTACATCTTCTATCGGAAGCTTATCTTCCCGGTAGGTAACACCCACAACAAGGTATCCTTTTTCCAGTAAGTACAAGGCCATATTTCGATCTATCGGGCTGAAAAAAGTACTCCGGAAATTCTGTCCGCTTGGTGCAACCATAAACATCATTTTTTTCGGAAACCGCTTATGACCGATTAGAAGATTTATGGTGAGTGGATACTGCTCATCACGTAATTCAATTTCCATCTGTGTCCACTTTTCAGTTGTCTCTGTTTTTATAATATCCACATTTTTTATACGTTTTAGTTTGTGAGTTAACAGGAATCTATTGGGATAATTAATTGCGCATCTTTTCTCTGCCAGAAGGGTTGATTGTACGAAGATCAGTAAAAGACAGATTCCTGCTAATTTAAATAATTTTTTATACATGAGAAACCTCCTAAATAATATTTTTAAAACGGTTTTTAATTCTTATAAAAAACGGTCTTTTTAAAAATCGATTTTTGCAAGAGGTTCACTATCAAAAGGAAGCCACCGCCGTTCACGGAACGGACTTTGCAGGTGGTCTTTTACTACATAGGTTTACCCTAGTATATTAAATATACAGCTTATACGAATAAAAGAGTATAAAAAAAAATAATCGGATCAAGTTACTGTGTGAAAATGGTAGAAAAGGAATACGTAGCGGGCTGCCTGGTTAAGGGTGGTTCGGATGGAGTTTTACATCCGGTAATAAAAAATAAGTTTACGATTATAATATAAGCTAACACGATAATAATTTGTTTTTCAAGCTATTTGATTTCAAATGAATCCAATATAGTTTGATTATACACACGTATTCTCCGAAAATCTTACTTTCCCGAAAAATATTGTTTTAAAATATTATAGTTGGTTTCGGGAACAGATATGATAAATATAAAAGTTCATTTATATCCAATATATCATAGGAAGTTCATTTAGTAAAATAAAAAGCTGATGAAAACTATGAAAAACACACATAAAAAGGTCTTTTTCTACCCATGTGGACGACGGAATATCTATTGTATTTTATAGTATATTACAATCTGATTATTTAAGGAGCAGGAGCTATGAAAAAAATTCGAAACTTAATTATTTTTAGTCTTATAATTACTTTTTTTGCAAATATAAACTTTGTATACTGCCAGACAGAATATAATCTTACCATCCAGGTAAAACCTTATGATCCCAGTGTCTCTGATGTACGAGGTGCGGTTTGGATAAATCCTCCCCGTACAACGGTGGAACTGGATACCCAGCTTACCTTTGAGGCCGGAACACAATTATATATTTCGGCAGGTGTGGCAACGGTAGATATAATGTGTTCCTATGGAGAAGGGATAATATATTATACCTTTGCTTCGTGGGGAGGAGATTGGCCAAACGATGTAAATGAAAGCAGCGGGTCAATCGTGATGGATAGCGATAAAACGCTTATTGTTTATTATAATGAAGAGCGCAATTGTCCTACCGCACCACCGGCAGAAACTCCTGATATAACATCGGCTCCCACATCCCCGCCTACACCTATTGTAACTCCGGCATCGACAAATCCCCCGGATCAATTGGGTGATGCAAACGGGGATACTGTCATCAATATTGTCGATGCTTTACTTATTGCTCAATATTATGTCGGTCTGGAACCGGAATATTTTATTTTACCCAATGTTGATGTCAATTGTGACGGCAGCATCGATATTCTTGATGCCCTTTTAGTCGCACAATTTTATGTAGAGCTCATATCTGAATTCTCCGGCTGTACACAAAATGAATATACCCTGACAGTAGAAGTCGAAGGAAGGGATCCAAACATACCGAATTCGGATGGAATGGTGTTTATTGATCCCCCGAATGATCATATTGTGGCGGCAGCATCCTATACCTATGAGGAGGGCACCGTTGTGAGGGCGTATAGTCTCGGATCAACACCACCACCCCCTGGGTTGCTCTGGCAATCGGCGAGTTTTGAATTTGAAGGGGTAGCCGGTAGTACATTTTCTTTTGTAATGGATAGAGATAGAGTCATAAAGGTGATATTTAGAACATATTAATTCCGACCCCGAATGTGTGTCTTGCGGAGTGGGTATTTTATCGGATTGGGAAAAAAGAATAACCAGGCTAAAAAAAATGGGTTAAAAAATGTATAATGTTTTGTGTTAAAAAGGATTATGAAATATAAGCAGGATGATGAAAAGATGAGCATTATCCTGCTTTTTTCATGTAAATAGATTTATTTTTTATTTTTTACAAGCTTTTCTATATA
>JAFGRV010000290.1 GCA_016934975.1 Spirochaetales bacterium
GATCAAGCTCCTCTTTGTCCAATAAAATTTAAGATAAATTATACGATGAGAAGGAAATTCTTTGTTCAATCGGATACTTCGGGAAGGTCGGCTGCTCCGGCATTTATGACCGGGATTTCACGACTACAGTCAGTTTTACACCCTGTTCCATCTGTATAGTTTCCACAACATCGCCGGTTAAGCCCTCCCCCACACGATAAAGCCTGTTACTGGCACTTTCGAAAGAATCATGCCTGCCAAAACCAACCGGGGATGATGTATAAATATATGGCCCCCTCTGGGTGGAATAATTATAATTGTAGAGATTAATCGATCCCAGGTTGTAATTTATCCCTGAACTTATGGTGGTTGCGTATGCATTGGTATTATATTTATAATATCTCAGGTCCTGGGAATAATTATCGGAAAGAAGGATTGCCGCTCCCCATTTTGTGAGGAGACTGCTAAAATCTTCCCCGGTGTATCCCAGTGAGAGGAGTGCTTCATTAATCACCTGATAATTCAAAAGCCCACTCTGTACTATTTCCCGAAAAAGTTCTACCCCCCCAAAGTTCCGTGCCATGTACCCTCCAAAGGCATAAACAGTGGAATAATTGTACAATGAATCATTCCAGGAGGTTAAGGAATAATCATTTATATTGTTAAAAAGGGGAAGGCGGCCATTTGTATTTCCCGGACTCCCGGCTGAAGGTTCATCATAAGGAACACCCCGGGGACCATCTGTCAGGATTTTATCCGAGACAAAATCTTCCGCCACCATGGAACACATCTCGTTAAGCCAGGTTTCCGAATTATAACCACGGTTTCCGGGAAGTATTGCTTTCTGATAAAAGTGAATCATGTGCTGAAACTCATGAGCCAATGTAGAAATCATCTCCATGGGCCAATAATCGGTAATATTCCAGGTTCCCCCATCCGGGTATGCGTACATAACAGAATCAATATAAAACATAATCCGTTCATTCGAACCCGGCACCGATGCAGTCCGGAAATTATCTTTTGCCCAGAAATAACCCATGAAAAACGGACCCCGCGGGACATCATCACCCTCAATATCAAAAAGAAGAATAGTGATAGTATTATTTGCAGCTATTAAATCCCCGGGATACGGGTGCGACCCCCATTCCGGTCCGTAAATTCCCGTGACCCAGTCGTATATATCATTGTCAGGATCGGATTGAAGAAACCGTGCGGCCATTTCATTTACCATAGTCTGGGTAACATTGTATGTTTTTGTACCCCCTGTTTCCCAGGAATCATCTGCCACATATATATTCAGGGTTTTTATCCCATCCGTGACAATCGCCCTGCAGGTTGCCTGGATCGTATGGGAATCCAAATCATATTTAAAGGATACTGAGGGTCCCCCCACAGTATCTTTTTGGGGTTCTTCCGGAGAAATACCCTTCGCCGTACCAGTTCCCAAAAAATCACTCACATCCTTATTGTAAGCGGAGATCTCCGGTTTTCCCTTCCGGCCTCCTAGTCCCGAATACTCACTCTGAGTCCCGGTCAGACTCTCCCGGGTTTTATTTACAGAACTTTTACTTGAAATAACCGGATGATCCGCATGTGAATATGGTTTTGTATTGGTGAACACATAATAGACATCCGCGATGCTTGCCCCGAGATGGAGTGTATGTGTCAGATTGACATCAGTACTGGTATTAATATGAAAAACTTCGTCTCCAATACCGCTGTAGGTTGATTGAGCACTGCTATCGATGAATCCCGGATCCGCTTCAGGACATCCGGTAAAGGTGAACAGAGATACGACAATTGTAATAATTAAAATGCAATGTGATATTCGCATAATATTTTAATTATACTCACATTGAAAATAAAAATCTATTTGTTATCGTAATTCGGGAGTGATTTTAAAATGCTATTCTTAAGATAACTCATCGTTTTTCTATACTTTTTTTATCCATGTTTAAAAAAATTGGGCAAGTAGTACAGTGTAGTTGGGCTTCTTAACACAGAGAACGGTGAGCAGCGCAGAGGATTTATAATAAAGCTTTCCGCGAATCTTTGCGTTCTTTGCATCTCTGCGTTTTAACGGCATTAGCTTTTATTGTCCCCTTTTCTTAGACTTTTTACACAGTCTGTTTGAGAACTCTGTGAGAGAAAATCAAATTTTCATCCATAAATATATTCAATCACATGAATAACTTTTCGTAATTACCTTTGCATCCCGGGATTACTTCGAGGAACCGTCCGCGGCCGAGTCGACATCCGCGGTAGAGACCTCCCCGGAGGCTGATGATGCATCTTCATCCCTGAGATGAAGACTCATCAGCGAAGAATTCCCACCGGATTTTCACGGCTTCCAAACGATTACCCGAGGTGATTCTTAAAAATCGCGGGGTGATTTCATTATAAGCAAAGGCGTGGGGGTTATTTTTTCCTCCTGCGGAGAAAACAGTCATTAATGACCCCGGATATGTGCACTCACATCCGTTTTGAACTGCTTCATGCCCCCGGATAAGAAGATGTGCTCCTATTTTTTCCATAAAAGAGCGGAACTGTTTTTTACCGAAAGGAGCATGGAACACGGCTTTCATATTTATCGGCATATCCTCTGCCTCACCGGGATCTGTCCAGAGAACCGAATAACGGAGTCTTTTCATATCCTGCACACTTAAGGTATTAAAATCATGAAGCACCTTTATGTTCTCTATAATTCCGGCGGGGGGGATTCCACCATGAACGGCAATAATACCATTTGAAAAAAACGCCATTAATGGAAGTTGTTCAAAAAAAGCCATGTACTTCCTGAAAAAATCATTTGATAAATGTTTTTGCCAGAAAGATATGGTTTCGCAGGGACGTACGGCGCTTTGCACAATCCCCTGTTCATTCACCATAAAATGCTCATGATTTCCCCGGAGGACAATCACTCTCTCTGGGTACTCAAGAACAAGCTGGAGCACCAGGGGCATGATTCCGTCAAGGGTCCGTATCCCCCGGTCAAAAAAATCACCGAGCAGAACAAGGTAAACATCCTTATCCTCATTCACCTTATTTATAAAATCAGTCTGCCACAAAACCGCTTTGAGGTTGTTATAACAACCATGCAGATCGCCGACGATGAATATTTCGGTTTTATCCGTCACAGGAAGACCGTACATACAGCCATCCAGAACAAAAGAAGAAGTAAGGGAGGTGATATACCGGACATGAAGAGAGTCGGATGCCTTTTTTCTTAAGACATCCCAGATCCTCGTTACCATCTCCATCTTGTTCAGCTGGTCTGATTCATAGAGAGAGACATCGTCCGGAATTCCATCCTCATATTTCTGGAGATGATTATTCCGGGGATTCGTATAGGTTTCATCATCAACAAAAGAGAACTCAAATACGGGAACTTTTAAGGAAGTATCTTTTAGTGGCGAAGTTTTCGGATCTTCTGTCTTTTGTGTATCCCCTTGGAGGAGATAAATACCTTCGTCCGGATCATCAACCTCTTCTTTTTCCGGTTTAAAACTGGTCCCGTAATCCATTTTCTTTTCTTCTTCTCTATTTACGGAAACAACAACCTTCCGGAAATGCTGAAACAGCCGCCGCTCCTGTTCCTTGTACTTGTCATCAACCAAAGCCCCTTTCATAATAATATGAGCAAGTTTATTATACAGTTCCGTTTCCGCCGGGGGAAGGGCTTGTTTTATGGAGGTATCAAAAATCATGATAAAGTCTTTTGTTTTTTCCTGCATGGTCGTGAGAATATATTTTTCTATGTTTGCTGCTTTTAATTCAATGTCCCCGCGGTCATACCCTTCACTCACGAGTTCCCGGATAAGTCCTTTAGTGAGTTCTTTTTCCTGGTCACAAAGATGGCTGTCGCAGTATATTGTCGCGAGATGCGCAAAAAGGATGAGTTCAAGAAAACGTTCCTCCTTATTTTTAGAAAACCGGAAATATTCTTCCATAGCAGACATCCTTCACCTTCCTGTAAAACCTAAGCGAATGAAACCCGTGTTTTAAAAGGCCCGACGCTGATGATATCCCCGTCTGAGAGGGCTGCTTTTTCTCCGGTAATAACCTTTCCGTTTAGACGGGTATTATTCTTCACATTCTCTTTCCCGGAAATAAACCATTGTCCCGTATCCTTGTCTTTTATAATCTCGAACTGATTTGCCTGAAGATATTTATAATTCTCAAAGGACCGGAAATCCCTTTGTCCCAATACACTTGTTTTTTCCACCGGTTTATAATTTTCCGAGTCGCCTATCATCAGTTTAATATATTCGGGAGCTTTTATAACGGGAGGTCCTTCCGAGGGAGATAAAAGCTCCTGATGGACTTCTTTTGCAGTGGGACGGTTCCCCGGCCGGATATCAAGCATCCTGGCCATAAGATGGGAGAGGTTAAGGGGAATGTCCGAATTCAACTCATGGGGAAGAGCAAACTCTTTGTTCACGAATTTAAGGAGATATTCCTTAAAGCTTTTGTACCCCGAAAGGGGATAGGTGCCGCAGAGTAATTCATACAAGATGATTCCGCAGGTAAACACATCGCTTGCGGGAGTGGGTGTTTTGCCGGTGAGGTGTTCCGGGGAAAAATAATTGGGGGTACCGAGAAATCCCGGCCTTCCTTGTGCCGCGTCCCGGGGCACCCAGGGGGGAGGATCGTCATGGATAAAAGAAAAATCAAAATCGATGAGCTTTATCCTCATGCCGATGCCCAGCCCGGGGACTTTTTCCATAAAGGCGTTTTCCGGTTTTAAATCGCAGTGAACAATGTTTTGTTGGTGAAGCCGGGACATATCAAACATAAAAAGCTTCGCGGAATCCCAGCGGAGAGAATCGGGAAAAAGATCCGGATCGTCAACGGATTTTTTCATCATCTTTCTCAGACTATCTCCCTCGATACACTCGAAAACCTGGAAATACAGATTTTTTTCTTCAAAAAATTCGATAATCTCCACAACGCAGCCCCCGGGTAATTGGGCAAGCCTCTTTTTCATCTTCTCCTGATATCTGATATAGTCCCGGTACCAGGAACGTATGGAGGTGGGTTCGATATATTCCTTCAAAAAAAGTTTTCTTCGCCCATAGTTTTCCGCTAAATATGCCATGGCAAAATTACCATGATTAAGAAGATCGGAGGTGATAGTATAACCGCGGATCTTATCACCTCTCTTAAAATTTATTCCCATAGTTATCCTTCGCTATTACGAGATATCGTCCATGGGTATACCCCCTGAACCGGCATCCAGTACTTCCTCGGTGAGAATGTCGCTCGCCCCGCTCACACTCTTTCCGAGCTGGGCCATCACTTTTTCAAATCCCGTTTTCTGAAGATTGGCGATAACTTCTTTATATGTGGTTCCCTGGGGAAAAAAGACGGATTTGGGTATTTTCTCGCAGATAGATTGATAAATTTTAGAGTTTATTCCGAAGAGGAAGAGTTTAAAATGCCCCCGTGAATATTCATCAATTATTTTGTTATAACTCCTGTCCCCTTGTGTGGTTGATGAGTCCAATTCCTCCCTGCAGGTGGCATCGGTAAACACAACGACAATTCTATGAGATTTTCCGATTTCATGAGGCCAGGAAATCTCCGTGGCGATCTTGTATAATGCATCAAGCAAACTCTCCGGTTCATCCCCTCCCCCGGCAGCCTCAAAAGAATCGATCTGATCTTTCAGTTCCGATTCATTATCGGTAAAGGAATTTTGAAATCCCTCGAAGGCAGGGGCTTTGCTGTCAGTGACATCCCTGTACCCCACAGCCATTGCTTTCCACTCCAGTGGATTGTTCGAATTTCCCGTTGTGAGATTATCGATAAAAGATTTAAGATTATTCTTTACTCCATTGATACACGGACCCATGGAGCCTGTAATGTCCAGACAGATGACGATATCCGCCACTCCCCTTATTTTGGGAGTCGATTCTTTTTGTTGTCTTACCGGCATAGTGAAACCTCCTTTGTTATATAAAAATTGAAATAAAATC
>JAFGRV010000291.1 GCA_016934975.1 Spirochaetales bacterium
AAAAATCCTAAAAAATACAATAAATCCGTAAGAGAATCCCGGACTCACTTTTTTCGACTATTGACCCTGATTATACAGTTCTGTATAATCAGGATACAGATAATAAGTATAAGGAAGTAATAAAAATGAATATTCGTGTAAGATATGCACCATCTCCCACTGGAAAACAACATATCGGGGGGGTAAG
The DNA here is from genome assembly GCA_016934975.1 of Spirochaetales bacterium. GTDB lineage: Bacteria > Spirochaetota > Spirochaetia > SZUA-6 > JAFGRV01 > JAFGRV01. Next base: position 188 of record JAFGRV010000291.1, read on the forward strand.
AACAGCCCTTTTCAACTATTTTTTTGCCCGTGCTCAGCAGGGGACATTTATTTTACGAATCGAAGACACAGACCAGGAGCGATTTCAGGAAGATGCATTACAGGATATTTATGACACTTTTTCATGGCTTGGTATTTCCTGGGATGAAGGTCCGGATAAAGGGGGTTCTTTCGGACCCTATTTTCAATCCCAACGAAAAGAATTGTATCAAAAATATGTAATGGAACTCATCGAAAAGGAAGCTGCTTATTATTGTTACTGCACACAAGAGCGTCTCGAAGATTTAAGAGCAGAACAGCAAAAAGCGAAAAAAAGCGCCACAGGGTATGACCGGCATTGCAGAGATCTTACGGAAGCACAACGACAGGAATATGATGAAAAAGGAATCTCAAAAGTAGTCAGACTTAAAATACCTCTGGATGGCGAGACTCATTTTTATGATGAATTATTAGGGGATATTACCAGAAAAAATATTGATATCAATCCGGATCCGGTTATCCTGAAATCCGATGGATTTCCGACCTACCATCTTGCGAATGTTGTGGATGATCACTGTATGGAGATCACCCACATACTCCGGGCACAGGAATGGATTCCTTCAGTTCCCTTGCATGTTATCATGTATAAAGCCTTCGGCTGGACCCCTCCGAAATTCTGCCATCTCCCCATGGTCATGGGAAATGACGGACATAAATTATCCAAGCGCCACGGTTCCACAAGTCTTGTGGATTTTCGTAAAAATGGATACCTCCCCGGAGCTCTCATCAATTATATTTCTCTTCTTGGGTGGTCCTATGATGATACCAGGGAATTTTTTAGTGTTGATGAGTTTGAAAAATTATTCACCTTGAAGAAGCTTAATAAAGCCCCGGCTGTATTTGATTATAAAAAACTTGAATGGTTTAATGGTCAGTATATTAGAAAAAAAACACCCGAAGAATTAACATCACTTATACTTCCCTATCTTATAAAAGATAATGTTATCCATGATCCCCAGACAGATAAAGAGAAAGAAATCCTGAAAGGAATTATCCCCCTCATTCAGGAACGTCTCCGGCTTTTAACGGATGTCTCCGATCTCGTCAGATTTCTTTTTATCGATGTTGGTATACCAGACAGCCGGATGCTGATACCAAAGCGTCTGGATAAGGAGAAAACACTGATTGTATTACAATCCTACAAGGAAGTGCTATCAACCTTCATCGCATCAACGGATGAAGAAAATGAGACTAAATTCAGGGAAAAAGCCCTGGAGCTTGATGTCAAACTTGGAGATTTCCTTGCTCCCTTACGAATCGCCCTCACCGGGACCAATGTTTCTCCGCCCCTGTTTGAATCAATCCGGTTACTTGGTGTAGAGAGTACCTTACGCAGAGTCGACCAGGCGATCTCATTGTTAGAAAAAGAGTAATGTATACTGACGACGTAGTATATTGTCAGTATACCCTATTACAATACATTTGTGATTTCCTGTAACTATTCCTTTCACAGAAAGGCATAATTCGGGCTGTACGATAACCTTTATTTACAGAGGAATGATGTAATTGGACAATCCTGTGTATTCTTTGTACCCAAAGGAGGTTGTGGGACAACCTCAATAATAACCACTTCGGTGATGATGGTAAATGGCAAATTCAAAACTATTGAATTTGGAAGGAGTATCGATAAAACTTCGTTTTATCTTCCAATTGAGTTTATAAGGAGTAAATATGGCAACGGTAACAATGGACAAACTGATTTCTTTATGCAAAAGAAGAGGATTTATTTTTCAATCGAGTGAAATTTATGGGGGTCTGGCATCGGCGTGGGATTACGGACCGCTTGGAATCGAGATAAAAAACCGGATTCAAAAGTTCTGGTGGAAAGCAATGACACAACTGAATGATAATATTGTCGGTATTGATGCTGCGATTATGATGCATCCGAGAGTCTGGGAGGCCTCGGGTCATGTGGAAAATTTCACGGATCCACTTGTGGATTGCAAAGAATGTAAATTGCGCTTTAGAGCCGATCTTCTGGATGAAAAAAGCCTTTCCGAACATAAATGCCCGGAGTGCGGCGGCGAATTAACAGATCCGAGAAACTTTAATCTTATGTTTAAAACCCACCTCGGACCGGTAGAAGAAGGCGGTTCGGTGGTTTACCTCCGCCCGGAAACAGCGCAGGGGATTTATGTCAACTTTAAGAATGTTTTGCAAACCTCCAGGTTAAAGATTCCTTTTGGAATTGCTCAAGTAGGTAAAGCATTCAGAAATGAAATTACAACAAAAAACTTTATTTTCAGAACCTGTGAATTTGAACAGATGGAGATGCAGTATTTTGTTCACCCCAGTGAAGATGAGGAGTGGTTCAGTCACTGGATGGAAACCAGGTTCCAATATTATTCGGATCTCGGCATCAGAAAGACGAAACTACGTTTTAAGGAACATGGTCCGGATGAACTTGCTCATTATGCAAAAAAAGCTTTTGACATTGAGTATGAATTCCCCTTTGGCTGGAAAGAGCTCGAAGGAATCCATAACAGAACAGATTATGATCTGACCAAACATATGGAATTTTCCGGAAAGGATTTAAAGTACCTTGATGAAGGAACAAAAGAAAAATATACCCCCTTTATAATTGAAACATCCGCGGGATTAACACGATCTGTTTTAGTCGTTTTAAGTGATGCCTATGACGAAGAAGAGGTTGATGGAGATACACGGACAGTCCTTCGCTTTCATCCTCTCATCGCTCCGATTACCATCGGTGTTTTTCCCCTTGTGAAGAAAGACGGACTTGCTGAGCTGGCTAAAGAGATTGAGAAACCATTACGGGAAAATTTTACAACATTTTATGACCAGGGTGGAGCGATTGGCCGGCGGTACAGGCGTCTCGATGAGATTGGGACTCCTTTTTGCCTGACAATCGATTATCAGACAAAAGAAGATAATACCGTTACTCTCAGGTACAGAGACTCAATGAAACAGGAGAGGGTGAAAGTAAGTGAATTAATTCAGAAAATAAATGAGGAAATTAAGTCATATAGGAGGGTAGAGTAATGCCTGGCGGTTTTGAAATATTAAGACAAAGAGGTTTTATACAACAATGCTCGGATGAAGAAAACCTAAAAAGAATGCTCAATAATGAGTCGATAAATTTTTATGCCGGATTTGATCCTACGGGAAACAGTCTGCATGTGGGACATCTTGTTCCCCTTTTTGCCATGGCTCATCTCCAACGGGCAGGGCATAAACCGATTGCATTAGTCGGGGGTGGAACTGCGCGGATCGGCGATCCCTCGGGGAAAACAGAAATGAGAAAGATGCTTTCCATCGAAGCAATAAAACAGAATGCGGAGAGTTTTAAAAAGCAAATTTCCAGGTTTATCGATTTTTCCGATGATGCTGCTCTCATGGTTGATAATGCCGAATGGCTGGCAGATTTGAATTATATCACATTTTTAAGAGATATTGGAAAGCATTTCTCGGTAAATAAAATGCTTTCATTTGAAAGTGTTAAAATAAGGCTGGAATCAGGGCTTTCATTTATTGAGTTTAATTATCAGCTTCTTCAATCCTACGATTTTTTGATACTCCAACAAAAGTACGGATGTCTTCTCCAGATAGGTGGTGATGATCAGTGGGGTAATATTGTATCCGGGATTGATCTTATCCGGCGTATAGACGGAAAACAGGCGTACGCCCTCACATGTCCCCTAATTGCCCGTTCTGACGGTAAAAAAATGGGGAAAACCGAGAAAGGCGCACTTTTTCTTGACCCGCAACTTGTCAGTCCCTATGATTTCTATCAATACTGGATCAATATTACGGATTCAGATGTAGAAAAGTTTCTTTTCCTCTACACGTTCCTTCCGGTAGAAGAAATTAAAAAACTATCTGCATTAAAAGATAAAGAGATCAATATTGCAAAACAAATTCTTGCCTATGAGCTTACAAAAATAGTTCATGGAGAAAAGGCAGCTGAAGAAGCAAAAAAATCTTCAAATGCCCTGTTTTTAAAAGATGGTGCAGATGAAGAGGCTGATGCAGTAAGCATTACGATTACGCACGCTGAGTTTACCTCAAACAGTAATATTGTATCACTTTTTAAACTTTCCGGTCTCTGTTCAAGCATGGGTGAAGCCCGGCGTCTTGTTGCTCAAGGCGGAGCATATATTAATGGGAAGCGGTATGATGATATTAACGCGGTGATCAAGGAAGATGAAATGGAAAATAATGCGTTATTACTGCGGGCTGGTAAGAAAAGATTTATTAGAATTGTTGTAGAATAATAATATTGATGAATAGCAATAATCAGGAAGCTGAAATCAAATTACAACTTACTCATGAGATCTATGATAAACTGAAAGAACTTTCAACAGGTTCAAAAAATCAGCTGAATCAAAAGAATTTCTTTTTTGATTCAGCTGAAAAATTACTTTATCAAAAGAGGTGGATTTTGAGAATCCGTATCGACGAATTAAACGGATATATTACTGTAAAAGGGCCAACTACTATTAAAGATGCAGTGCATTACAGACCTGAATATGAATCAATACTCTCTAAAAAAAAGGCATTATCTCTTTTACAGGGGTTTCATATACAATCATTATCCAATGCTCCATGCAGTGAGATAATAGCAAGATTTGGAGACATGTATGTTCTTCCATTTCTTTCTTTTAATAATACGCGAATTTCATTTGTATGGAAAGAATGGAATTTTGAATTAGATAAAACGACGATAGAGGATGAGATTTATTATGAATTGGAAATTGAGACTAATCCTTCCAAAATGGAATTCCTTGAGAAAGAGATAAAAAACTTATTCCATATAAATGGATGGGAATATAAACCATCGTCTATCGGCAAATTTCAACGGGCTCTTCGCATGATGGAGAAGAATAATAGTGAATAGAGTGATTATTCAATTTTATTGAAAGTAAATTTTTAAAAAATAATGACAAATCAAAAAGTAATTTTTATTTTTATTGATGGTGTCGGATTAGCAGGTCCGGACAAAAATAATCCCTTTACCGGCATTCACCTCCCGTTTTTATCCCATCTCATTGGCGGACCTTTGCTTATAAATCATACTAAAAACGAAAAAGAATTGGTCTTTAAAGGTATTGATGCCTGCCTTGGTGTACAAGGATTTCCTCAAAGTGCAACCGGGCAGACAACATTATTTACCGGTATTAACGCTGCACAACATTTAGGATATCACTATCCTGCATTTCCAAACGAGCCTTTGATCGAATTAATTAATGAAAATGCTTTATTAAAAAGGGTTATTGAATCGGGTTTGCGTGCAACCTTTGCAAATGCATATACTTCCCAGTATTTCGAATTGGTAAAATCAGGACGGTATCAACATTCTGCAACAACACTCTCTGTATTAGCTGCCGGCATTCCTTTTCGGATGCTTGAGGATTTGAAAAACGGGATGGCGGTTTATTGGGATATCACTAATCAAACTTTACGTGAAAGGAATATTCCTGTTCAGTTATATACACCGGAACAAGCGGGCAAAAACCTTGTGCACATCGCACATACTCATGATCTTGTTTTATTTGAGACTTTTGCGACTGATATCATCGGGCATAAAAAATCTTTTAAATTAGCAAAGGACTTTCTTATCACCTTTGATTCTTTTATTTCAGCCATTTTTGCACATAAAGATAATAATACGAATATCGTCATTACAAGCGATCATGGTAATATAGAAGATCTTGGGAGTGGGTCTCATACAAAGAATCCTGCAATTCTCATCGCAGCCGGACCAAAGGCTCATTACTTTCAAAAAGCCCAGGATCTTACGGATATATCAAGAATTATTATGGAAATTCTTTAAGATTTTTTCTCATATAAGCTCTCACAAATGCAAAAGACCATGAAAATCGTATTATTTTTTATACATGATAGGAAAATGCTTTAAAAATGATCATTTTTTCCACTTCATTACAGTTCTCTCTTCTACGATGTATTCAACAGGGAAGCGGATATTAACAACCTCATCCGGTTCAAACCAGAGTTTAATCTCTCTTTCTGCATCTTCATTATTCGCCGAGCAATGAATAACGTTCTCGTATACCCCTGTTTTTGAATGAATTCGCCCATATTTCCCACGGATTGTGTCAGGCTTTGCTTCTTCGGGGTTAGTTGCCCCGCCGGTCGCTCGAATTCGCTTAATTATATCCGGTCCTTCATAAATTATTGCCAGGACTCTGTTTGTGTGCCATTCTCCAAGCAGGAACTTGATAAGATCTTCGAAGAAAGGTTTTTGTTTCAGGTGGGAGTAATGCTCCTCGGCAAGTGCTCTGTTTACTTTTACAAGTTTTGTTGCAACTATAATATTATCCGGATGTGAGAGGAGCGCGAGTATATTTCCTGTGAGTGACCTTTGTAATCCGTCGGGTTTTATAAGTACAAGAGTTTGCTCTACATTGTCGTTTTGTTCATCCATTCTTTTTCCTTTTATAATCTTCAGTAATCGGGGGGAGGGTTATGCAAAAAAAAATTTGCTCTTTATTTTTAATATAAATATATTTCTACATTTCATGTTTATAATGAATATATTAATTCTCCATAGTTCCGTCAAGTATATTACACAGATTCATCTCCTAAAATACAGAATTACAATTGAATTATTATCAAAATCAAACCTTTTTTATGGAATTATCTCTTCCTTATCCGAAATCTGTCCATTTTATTGTTTTCACCTGATCAACTTTAAATTCTTTCAATAATGACAAAAACAAATGTCGTGGAATGGGGAGGGCTCCAAGACTGAGCATATGGGGAGTTACCTGCTGACAATCAATAAGAGCGATGTTATGTTTCAAGCAGAATTGAGATAGATAATAGAGTGCTATTTTAGATGCATTTGGTATTTGAGAGAACATCGATTCACCAAAAAAACAACTCCCGAGAGAAAGCCCGTACAATCCCCCGCATATTTCATTGTTATTATATACCCCGACACAATGGGCTATATGTAAATCGAATAGTTTCGAATACGCTTTTATAAGCCTTTCGTTTATCCATGTCCCTTCCTGATCTCTTCTCTGTATATGAGCACATCGAGTCATTATTTCGGTAAAATTTGTATCAAATTCAATGCAGAATTGATTACTTTTTATTATCCGCATCATTCGTTTCGAAAGATGAAAATCCCTGGGAAAAAGAACCAGACGAGGATCAGGAGAATACCATGGTATCGGATCTTCTCCTGACCAGGGAAAGATCCCTTTTGAGTATGCTTCAATTATGGTGGGAACTGAGAGATCTCCTCCAAGGGCAACGAGTCCTGTATCATCCGGTTCCAAATTATCCGGGAATACGTGGGTTGTTTTTGATGAAATAAAATAGGGAAACATACAAAACAAGTATATCATTTTTAAGGATTAATCCGCAACCCACATGTGATGATTTTATTCGGGACAATATTAATATTTATATGAAAAGAGATTGAATTTTCTGTTATAATAATGCATAATTATTTATATAGGAATATGGTGTATTTAATAAAATTTATGATAAATGGGATTAATTTTTTTTTTATATAAAAGGAAGATTTTTGTTTTTTTATGCTTGACATTTTATGAATAATCATTATGATTTTCTCAAAGATTAATTTAAGAAGGAGTAATATATGGGAGCAATTGATTTACCCAAAAGTCCTAATGTCTTTCATCCTGAGAAACCAAGTGCTGTCGGTTCCAGGAATTCGCTAGCCCAGGAATTCAGGGATCAACAAGCAGAAGTGGATCTTATGCTAAGTGAAGAAGTAGATAAGGTAATGAACCATATTACCTCCAAACTGCCAAAAGAAGTTCTTGAACGTGTTGACGTTATGGGAGGATTGAAAGAGAAAGTGTATAACTATTTCAATCAAAATTATCAAAATATGTTCAATAGATACGTTGTGACAACAGAAGATGAAATGGTAAAGAAGGTAAGAAATTTTATTGACATGGAAGAAATGAAAATACTCGCCCGCTATGCCCCGAAGGGGATTGCAGCTTTGCTGGACCAAATTGGTGGTATGGATAAGTTTAATACCGGTGAAGTTGAAAAATCTATTGTCAATATGTATGGGCACTTACAAGGGCATATTCAAAGAGGTGTGAATGACCTTGAGAATCTCACAAACTCAATCTTAAGACAGAAAACTGATGTTGGTGCTTTTATTAGAGGTGAGAATGCTTACTCGATTGTTAAATGCGCGTTTCAAGATAATAATAGAAAGCCTAAAACTGTTACCGATGTAAAGCTTTCGGTTAATATCCTTGATTCCGAACTTATTAGTCCTATTTTTCATTATCAGGTTACTGTAGAATACTTGATTAAAGACCTACTCTCGAATCATATCATTGAAACGATTGATAAAGATATTGAGGTGCTCAAAGATAAATTGGTCGATGAAGGAAAGGAAGAACTCAGTGATGCGGAAATCATTTTTAAGAAAATGAATATGGTTGAAGAATACACCGGTGATGATAAAGATAATCCTAAATCCAAGCGTTATACTTATTTCGGTAAGCATCTCATGGAAAGAATAGAAGGACTAAGAGCGGAAATTGATCCCGAAGAATTTGATTCTCTTAATATCAGAGAAAATCTTAAAAAGATCATTGACATGGAAAACATTAGAAACCGGGGATTCAATACTGCAATCAATTCAATAACATCAATTCTTGATACCTCGAAAATGGGTTATCAGTATGTAGAAAACCTTAAAAATGCAAGAGAGTTAATATTAAGGGAATATGAAAATACCGATTATAGTCAGCTTCCCGACGAAAGATTTGTCATCAGGATGAAGTACTATGATAATGCTCAACTTATAGAAGAGAGAAGGGCATTTGATGTTCAGATTACTTCATTTGAGATAGAAATTCAGCATCTCTGGGATGTCCTTGAAGTTGTCTATATAGATTCAAAATTTTTAAAGGGTATTGTTGATTTTAATGATCTTGCAAGGCAGAAAAAGAATAAAATAAGAAATAAGATCAAAGCAAAAACAGGTGATCCCCTTTACGAAGATATTGATAAAATGTGGGATGAAGTAACATTCCTTAAACCGTCAGATACTGATGTTGAGCGGATGAACAGAACTTATGTTTTTGAAAAGAGTAAAATGAAGAAAAAACTCATACTCATGAGAGAAAAACTTGCGAGTATGTATGGTTTTGGCTATCCCAAAAAAAGAAGAGTAATGGAAGAGAGATTGAATTTTCTCGAGAGAGAATTTCAAATGTTCGATTATAAGATCAATCCATATCATGTTCAGCCGGGACTTCTTCTTGATGTTGATATCACCTCCATTAAAAAGAAGAAAGCCACTCTTGATGGTATGGCAAATGTATTAAATGAATTCCTTCATGGAGTTTCAAAGGGATTTCAGGATGCTGCGTTTGCATCATTCTCAAGAAGAAGATCTACTGTTCGTGAGGATATTGCGCAATCATTTGCAGATACTCCGACCGATGCGAAACAGGATAAAGCCGGTTCCGAATACCTTAGCATGATCGGTTCATCAGATGTACAAACGACAACGTCAAAGACAAAAAGATCATCAGGTGGAAAGAAAAAGGGCGGTGGAGATAGTCTGAAAGAAATCTAATAATACATTTTTGAATAATGTGTATGAACACGGGGAGTTATTCGATAAACGAATAACTCCTTTTTTTATGCATTTATATTTTATACATCAATAGTATTTAGT
>JAFGRV010000292.1 GCA_016934975.1 Spirochaetales bacterium
ATTAAACGACAAATACCATGAAAATTTCTCATTTGTCCTTGATATAGTGTCGATTATAAATATAGAAAATTATGATTCCATCATTAATGCAGCAGCGCATTTATAAAAGAAAACTCCTCTCCGCCTCAAAAAAAACTGAGTTTACCACACCTGAATCATTTAATCAGAAAAAGAGAGATGAATCCCTGCATCATGATAAAAATAAATCATTAATACATATAATATATATACTCTTCCATGAAAAATCCATACTCGAGTGGATCGCACTACTCTCCGCCGGGTTGTTTGTTGTTTCCCTTATTCTCACGTTTTATGTGGAAAAAGTGACTCATGACAGTTATCGTTTTGATATTGTATTCCCTTCCGATAGTGATTTGGATTCATATTATTATGAAACCTTTGTTCCTTTGGCGATGCAGGAAGATAATGAGTTTGTGCCTCCTTCCGAGGTTGTGCAAACCTTGTCGATAAAAACCTATGAGGTGAAAAAGGGTGATACAATTTCCGGGATAGCTAAATCCTTAAGGTTGAATATCGATACGATTATAAGTTATAATAACATTAAAAGTATAAGGAAAATCTATAGTGGTATGAAACTCCTTGTCCCCAATACAGATGGTGTTAAATATATCGTACGAAAAGGTGATTGTCTTTCTTCTATCGCAATAAAGTTCGGGATAGCTTTAAATAACTTGCTGGATTGGAATAATGTATCTTCTTCTATAATTAATTCAGGTGATATTCTTTTTATTCCCGGGGCTAAAATGAACCGGTTTGATTTAGCTCAAGTAATGGGTACTCTTTTTCTCTATCCGGTGAAAGGGCGGTTGAGTTCACGATATGGATGGCGAATCCATCCTATTTCAAAAAAGCGGAGTTTCCATAACGGGATTGATATTATGGGGCCGTTAGGTTCTACAATAAAGGCGTCGATGGATGGTAAAATCCTGAAAACCGGATTTAATAATATTTATGGTAAATATGTGATTATACGTCATGATAATGGATTCCAGACTTTTTATGGACATTTAAGCAAAATAACAAGTGAAAAGGGAGATGCGGTTTTACAGGGAAATAAAATTGGTGAAATGGGGACGACCGGGTACAGTACAGGGAGTCATGTTCATTTTTGCATATATAAAAATGGAGAGACAGTGGATCCTTTACTTTATTTAAAATAAAGAGGGTTCTTTACACGATTTTTTATTATGTATGTTTAATGACACCCTTCTGTGAAAGGAAAGGTAAAAGGAAATGAAAACCACCTTTTTTTAGAGTTCAGAGATGCATAATTTTCACGCACTGTAATGGAGGATATGATACGATATGAAAAAGTTAGCTTTAATAATCATCTTACTGCTTGCTATCTTCTCTATCTTACGCGCATATACGGCGGATGGGCAAAGCAGGTTTTCAGTTAATCCGAGTCTTATCGAATTTACCGATAATGAAAATGAGATAAGTATCGGATTCGGACTTATTGATAGTGCCGGAGACAAAACAAAAACCTGGGAAATATTTCCCATCAGGGTACTTTTACGTTCGGGGAAAAACCGCTTCTATCTTGGGTTAAATGGTCTTTCTCTTATGACACGGAGCGGAGTTAATATAGAAAAAGATATGGTGATCGATAAGGTCTATCATGGTGATGTCATAAGCTTCGGCGGGAATGTCATTGTGAGTAGTACTGTGGAAGGAAATATCTGGGTTTTCAGTGCAAATGTAACATTAAAACAAGGAGCAGTCGTAAAAGGTGATGTGGTGACCCTTGGCGGTACCATATCTCAGACCGGAAATGTGGTCATACGGGGGAATAAAAATTCAATCCCGGAATTTTCCATACCCTTTATCGGTCTCCTTACATCTACTCAATCAGCAGCAACCCTTCATCTGATAATCGAATTTTTCGGTATTATCCTGTTTCTTCTGATTCTCTTTTTAGTACTGTTTTTTCGTCAACATAGCCTGAAAGATCATGCTGATGCCCTTTTAGCTTCCTGGAGAGGAGCACTCTTATATATATTTTTCTCGATCCTCATCATTCCTGTTCTTGTTTTTTTTCTGTATATATCGATTATCGGGGTCATGATAATTCCAATCATTTTTTTATTTATTATAATCATCGCATATTATGGTTTTCTCGGGGCATGTATTCGATTGGGGAGTCTTTTTCTTCGTAAAGGAAATGATTCGATGCCTCACCTTTTCCTCGGCGGATTTATAGGACTATTGGTACTAAAAGGACCGGTACTTCTTGGAATTCTTTTCACCTTGACTGCTTCGGAGATTCTCACCGTGATCGGATCGTTTCTTGCCTTTCTCGGTTCTATCGCTCTTTTTATCGTCGTTCTCTATGGTTTTGGTGCCACTCTTATCAATCTCCGGCAGCGGAGTTAACAGAATCAGTAGTGATGAATTTACATGGGCTATTGAAGACCAAATGTCCAAAAGAGAGTATTTAAAAGGAGAATATATCCATTTTGATCTCTTTTTATTGAAATAAAAGATTATTTGTAATACATTGAATATGAGGTGTACTATATTTTATGAAGCGGAATACGACTTTTTTTATTCTGATTTTTATCTTTTTATGTTCGTCATTATTCCCCGTAAATATTTATATCTCAAAACTTCAGGCTTTTTATAAAGCACGATCCGATACTGATAATCTATCCCGGAAAGCCGACTCCATATCAAACCAATTAAAGAAAGAACTTATGGAGCAGTCGTCGGAGATTATTACCTATAATGATCTTGGAAGTCTCGCGCAAAAACAAAGAAGAGAATACGATGCGGAACCTATTACCGATACCCTGGATGCATTAGCTGTCTGCTTTTTTTATAATATTGATTTTATTTTATTCGGGGAATTGTATATCGGAGGAGATGCGGAGCAATACCGGGTCCAGATGAAACTCTATAGCAAAATATCGGGAGATGTGATTCATGTCATTGATTATTCAAGTCCTGCCGGGAATGACAGCGCCTTTGTGACCGGTCTTGCCACCACAATAAATCAGGAACTAATGGTAAAGATTGCAGGTGTTACAGAGGATTCTAAGATTACGGATAAGAAAACCGATGAAGACCGGGTTCTCGATAAAGTACGGGATAATTTAGACGAACAAACAGATGGGGATTCATCTGCCGATGACGATAAGGACCGGGAAGCGGCGGGTTCAAAAATAACAAAAGAAAAGATATTTGGCGTTTGGATATCCCTGGGATATTTTATTCAGATACATGGCGAATGGACAGGTATCGTCATGCCCACTGCCACGTTGGAACAGGGAGTGAATTGGTCATTACGGGCAATAGATGGCAAAACCTTCGATTTTTATATCAGGCCTTCTCTTTTATTTAATTATTCTTTTTCAGTTCAAAATCCTTATAATACTTATCATAATTATATTCATTATCACTCTCTTACAGTCAAAGCAAATGTCGATTTCTTTTTTGAATTCTATGATTTCTTCGGTTTTTTTGCCGGATTCGGACCACATTATAAAATCGATATTATTGATTTCCGGGTACGTTCCGCTGATTTTTATACAGATATTACCTATGCATTAGGCTTATCCGCAAACGCAGGCGTTCAGTTATCCCTTAATAAAGAAAAAAATCTGGATTTTGGACTTAATAACATATTTGATTTTACTTTTTACCAAAATACATATATAGATTATAAAATACTTGCTTTTTGCATTTTAAGAATATGATAAACTGGAGAAGCCTGTTTTTTCTCCGGGAATATAGCTGAATCCCGCAAAACAATCATTATATTTCTCTTCCCGTTCAAAATACTGAAACAGATAATTAATTCAAAACCCAATTCATTAATACTCCCGGGATTTTCATACCGATTATGTGCTTTCCGGGTAAAAATACCAGCTCACCACATGTACGGGGCGGATTTCTTCGAATTCTAAAAAGAAGTCACTCGTTTAAAAAAATGAGAAAAAACAAGAGATGATTTCTTACGGCACGGTGCAAAGATAAGGCGATTCAGATGGAGAGAGATAATGTATCGATTGAGCAGGTATTGCCGGGGAAGGGTGGGAATTCGAGGATTACAACCCATCCTTGACAAAACATCGAATTTAACATCAGTGTCGAGAATAAGCTCCGGGATCGTAAGAGTATTCAAGAAA
>JAFGRV010000293.1 GCA_016934975.1 Spirochaetales bacterium
AAATGGTATTCCGTTTCAGAACTTCCTTTAAAATCCGGTAGAATCCGTCCGTATACATGCGGGTACTCCGATATTAAATTTTCTTAAAAAAATCAGTTGAAAGTCTTTGCAGTAATAATTGACATTCTTATGGATATTTACATTCTAAATGTTATCCCTTATAATGAAACCATGATATTTTCACACTGTCCCACATGTACTCTGAAAACCCTTGAGTACGACGATATAAAACGGTATTATTGCCCCGAATGTGATTTTACCTATTATCATAATCCCGCGGCTGCCGTGGCGGGGATCATTCTTTTTAATAATAAACTTCTGTTGATAAAGAGGGCGAAAGATCCGGGTAAAGGAAAACTTGATTTACCCGGGGGATTTGTCGACCCGGGAGAGTCTGCCGAAGACGGGTTAAAACGGGAGATTCATGAGGAACTCGGAATACATGTCACTTCATGCAAGTATTTCATGTCTTTGCCCAATACCTATGACTACAAAGGGATTATTTACCCGACGTGCGATTTAATTTTTGAGATTACCATCGAGACCTTTCCCGGGGAATGGGAAAAGGATGAAATAGAAGATGTAATCCTTGTGCACCCCGCCTCTGCCGCTGCACTTGAGTTCGCCTTTCCTTCGGGCAAAGCTGCAATAGGCAGCTTTGTAAAACAGAGGAATTTATCGTAAGTTGAGACACAAGGTCACTCATTACTCTTTCCCTCTATTTCAGGGAAAAATTTCGATATACAGTCCGGGCAGATTCCGTGGGTAAATTCCACGTCCGAATGATTTTTTATATAGACTTCCACCTGATTCCAGTACCCCTGATCATCCCGTATTTTTTTACAATGAGCACAAATCGGCAGCATTCCGCTTAAGGTCTTTACTTTTTCCAGGGCTTTTTTTAAATCGGCATTAAGACGGCGCAGCTCCAGCATGTCGTTAAACCGTGCAACAGCGATAACAATCGCGCGTTCTATTTCATTTATTTCCGGTGGTTTCAGGAGATACGCGCCGATTCCGGCCTCGGATGCCTGATGCACAAAGTCCTGAGATTCATATGCCGTAAGTGCAACCACCGGGGTCGGATGTGTTTCAAAAATTTGTTTTGTTGCCTCTATTCCGTTCATGACCGGCATCTGAATATCCATGAGAATAACATCCGGATTGCAGGTTTCTACCATAGAGACCGCTTCTTTACCATCCGATGCCTCTCCGGCGATTATGTATCCGGCATGATTAAGAAGCGCTTTTATAAATTCGCTTATGAGATGGTCATCTTCCACAATTAAAACGCGGGTATTCTTTTTAGTGTTCAATCCCTATTCCTCCGTTGCATTTATTTTAAATCTGATTTCAACGAGAGCACCGGGAGTATTTGACAACATTAATTCTCCCCGTAAATTTTTTTTCACAATATTTTTAATTAAATCAAATCCCATATTATGTTCCTCAAGGTTCAATACATTTTCCGGGAAGCCGGGACCATTATCACAAAACGTTAATTTTACCGTATTATTTTCCAATGTTGCAGAGACTATAATCCGGGGTTCCTTGTTCTCATCAATCCCATGCTTAATTATATTTGTTACCAATTCATTTATAACAATAGATAAATTATGAGCCTGATTGGGTGTGATAAGAATATCCGATACATCGATTTTTAATTCGATATTCCCGCCGGGGGTATGCATTTTTAATGAAGATTGAATAATATGATTGAGCAAGGTCTTTAAGGAGAGAGGTTCCCATCTTGTATCAGAGAGTAATTTATGCACGGAAGCAAGACCTCCGATTCTCTGTATTAAATCATCCAGAAAACGTGAATACTCACATTTATTCGTTTTTTTATTATAACGCTTTTCAGTATAAAGGAGACCGATGATCGCAGCCAGATTATTCTTCACCCGGTGATTCACTTCCTGAAGCAGTACATTTCTGGTTTCCGAGTCCTGCCTGGCTTGTTTGTATAATCGCGCATTTTCTATAGTGATCGAGGCTGTGGCTGCGAGGGATTCCATTAACGTCAAATCCGTCCTGCTAAAACGGTTAATGTTAGAATCTCCTGCCACAAGAACCCCGATTGCCTGCTCTTTTACCCGGAGGGGAACAAGAAGAAGAGACCGTATGTTCCGTATATCTTCACTTATCATCGAGGCATTAAAATGCTCGTCCTTATAAATATCTTTCACAAGACGGCTTTCATTCGACTTTGCAACCCATCCGATAATCCCCTGGCCGGGAGAGAGACGAAGACCTTGTATAATCCCAGGGGAAGAGCCTGCTGCCCGTGAGCAGATCAATTCTTTTGTTTCGGGGTCGATAAACCAGATAGAGACGGAAGGTGCCGAAAACATGAGGTGAACCTCTTTCATAACAAGCCCAAGGACCTCTTCCGGATCCAAGGTGGAACTAAAGGCGTTGTTCGCCCGGTTTATCGATTCCAGATTCCGCAAATATTGTTTCAGGGCCTTATCCAGCCGGGCTTTATCGAGTGAATTGTCTTTAAACACCGCCAAAGCCCGGACCATGGAGCCGAGTTCATCCTGCCGTTCAAGGCCTGAAACAGCTACAGCTAAGTCACCCTCCGCCAGTTTATGCATAAGTTTTGCAAGGTTAAGAATCGGTCCGGAAATTAAGCGTGTGCTTATAAAGAGTATCGCTATTATGCCGCTCAACATGACGAAGAGCGAAAAAACGATGATAATCCGGCTCACCATTCCCGCGTCTTCCCGTGCTTTATTTTCGGCCTGTATTATCATTAATTTCTGGTAATCAAGAAATTCGATGAGAGCGTTCTGAAATTCAGTAAAAGGCTGAATCGATGAACGGACTAAAAAGATTCCAAAGGATGGATTATCAACGACACTCATCGCCGCTTGTTCTGCCTGATGCCTGTACAAATTCATCGGATCATATATTTTCGCCAGGAGCTGTTTTTCACTCTTATCCAGGTCCCAGGTTGTAAGGATCTCTCCGTAGGTAACATTTATATCATTTAATCCCTGTTCCAATCGCTGGTGCAACACGTGTATTTCCTGTTCATGGACATTCATAAATTTTAAGACACAAATTTGATATACATCCGACTGAACCTGTTCACTTATTAAAATGAACTCATCTATAAGTGTTATTTTCTTGAGTACGATATCGTGTATTTTTGTAAGGACCATACGTTGATCATGTAATCGAAAAACCGCGTAACCTGATACCAAGCCTAAGGCTAAAATTAAAACACCTGCCGGTATAAGCACTTTAATGCTGATGGAAATATCCCTTAAAAACCTCATTGTCATTCATCCTTCGTGTCGATCCAGGTAAGAGCACAGATAATATCATTGTCACCAGGCATTCCACACCAGGCAGTAATCATACCGGCTTCATCTGTCGCCGGATTGGGCCATACACTATCAATCCGGACTATATTTCCGTTCACTGCCGAATCCAGGAATCGCAGTAATATTTTATTTCCGTTATTATCAAGGATACTGCTCATATCCATTCCTGATTTCATCTGATTCGAATTATCGAGAAAAACAATACCTTCTTTTGTAAATCCGATAATATGAAGCCCTGATATATCCATTTCTAAAAATCCCTTTTCCGGATCATTCATTATCTTAAGTGAAGGGAATAATCCTTTTTCCCGGATCAAGGATATTGCCTTTTCACCTACATTTTTAATCAAAGAACTTTCCCGGGTCGTCTCGATTTTTTCCGTAAAAACATATTGATTCTTTGGTTTTTCTTTCCAATAGATGTTGTCCATGGGAGAGAGCACCCCCCAGATAGAAGTAGGAAGGATTTTTAAGCCTTTATGATAGATGGTATGGAAAGGGAGAACATTAATCCAGATAATAGGAACTTCATCCGTAAGGATTTTTTGGAATTCACTATACAATCGTTTCCTTTTTTCCGGATCCAATTCCGTTCCCGCGGCTTTTAAAAGTGCATCTACTTCAGGATTTCTGTAGTTTTGAGTGTTCGACCAGGGTACTCCTTTGCGAATATTATCGGACATATAGGTACGATGGACTCCGATCACCGGATCACCCCAGTTGAAAACCGAATCAAGGGTCATATCAAAATCCCAATTGGACACCCGATTTGCCCACTCGACAACAGTCGCGGATTTACGCACAGTAACATCAATCCCTATTTTTTTGAGCTGCCGCTTAAGATAAAGTGCCAATTCTTTTTGTTGATTCGGTACAAGGGGAAGATAGTCGATCTGAGCAGAAAACCGGATATTATTTGATTTTACCGGATATCCGGCTTTATCCAGCAAAGCATTGGCTTTTTTGAAATCAACCGGGTACTTCTTAACATCAGCCTCATAAAAAGGACTATGCGGGGCAATGGGACCTGTTGAACTCTCTGCTTTTGAACCGAATAAATAGTGTGTAATAAACTCCCTGTCAACCGCATAGGCAATTGCCTGACGCACTAGTTTATTATCAAAAGGCTTTTTTAGTAGATTAAAAGCGATCCAGTTGAGGGGTCCGATAGCATCATACCCCCGTGGAGTGACTGCCAGATAAGGCGAATCCGCTAAATTTTGTATGACTTTAAAATCAGAGAAGCCGGGTATAAGATGAGCTTCTCCACGCTTAATTTTCACCATTTGCTCATGAGGATCCAGATCCAGCTGGATAATAATAGAATCAAGATACGGGCGATTTTCTATGAAATAATGTTTATTCCTTTCCAGTGATATGTATTCATCCGGTACAAATTCTTTTAAAATATATGGGCCGCATCCTATCGGCTTAAGATTGGCCGGGTGATTTATTATATCCTGACCATCATTATAAATATGTTCCGGAAGTATCGGGAGCAAAGGTGGTGAGAGGGCGAGTAAAATTGCAGGATGAACATGAGCGAGTTTTATCACAACAGTAGAGGGGTCCGGGGTTTCTACCACTTTCACAGGTTCAAACATCGATTTAAAGGGATGATATGTCTTCACAATACTGATGGAAAAGGCAACATCTTCGGATGTCACAGGATGGCCATCATGAAAAACAGCATTATCTACCAAATGAAGGGTAACCTCTAACCCATCCTCCGAAACTTCCCAGGTTTTTGCAAGATAAGGCTTTGGGTTCCAGTTCTCATCAAACCGTAAAGGGCTCGCAAAAATTTGTGTTCCGGCTAAAGAAACCGCGTATCCGGATAAAAGTGCCTGGTTTAAATGTTTCGGAGAACCCACACCGGAAGAAATAATCAGTTCCCCGCCATGAAAAAAATCACCGGAAATCTCTGTTGAATCATCTGCAATACTATCAGTTTCATCCGGTGGTGCTTGTCGTATCCTGCTTTTTTCCGTATCAGAACAACCTGTCAATAACAGGATGATCATCACGATGAGAGCACCATTCCTATCAACCCCTCTTTTCATTATTTCACTCCTGAGAAAATATTATTTACTCGGCCGGCCTGGAGTCCGCAAGCCAATACAAATAATCTATATATCTCCTGACACCCGGGAAATGACTAAGAGTCAATATAATGATACGTGCCAACGCGCAGTGTTACATACCGTAAATCTTAGAAGTAGATCTGCGATTTTTACCCAAGGCAACACAAGAAGAGCGTACATTATTGATATAAGGTAGCTATTTCAAAGAAAAGATTCAAGTAATTATTTTCATGGCTTTATACGGAAGAATTTCAGGAAGAAAAATAGAATTCCGGGAATACCTGCAACAGGGTTATGAAAAACCCCGTCCGGATATTCCCGGAATGATGACGGCGTTCGCAAAGAGGAATTTACACTCCCCCACACTCCTACAGCTACATCGTTACCCGGACCGCAAATGTTCTGGCACCGGCAACAACAATGGGATCATCAAACTCCCGGTAATACTCAAGGTCGATCCGGGCTTCTCCGGCTCCCACACCCCTGAATACAAAAGTGTGTTCACAAGGGCTTCCCGGTGCACTCCCGCAATTTGTCACAGCGTCGGAATCAAGAACCACCACATTCGGGTCGGAAATTGTGTAAAACCATCCATACCCGGTAGAGGGGTTTGTACTCAGAGTAATAGTAAACACCTCGTCAATACCTATAATAAAATCATAATCTCCCACCGGAAGCCGGGGTATAAGACCGACATAAAAGCGTGCGATAAGAAGGGCATCGACAATATCAATCTCTCCATTATTGTCTACATCCGCGACACTGGTATTCACCAATCCCCGGGGATCGAGTCCGACATAATGCTGGGACACAAGAAGTGCGTCCACGATATCCACCAGATTATCCTCATTGACATCACCAGGCTGGACCGGGGGAATAGGTTCCTGGCTAAAAAGCAGCGGACTTGAACCGAGTAAAATTAAAAACAGCGAAAGTAACATTATTTTTTTCATTGTATAACTCCTTTTCCTTATAAATTTTTATAAAACTTTACATGCACTCAATAGTAATTAAAATTAGCACACGAGAGGAATTTGAGTTTATATATTTTGTTATCATTTATTTAAATTTTATATATAAAAGATTGAACTTTAACGTTATCCGTTGAAAAAAAATACAATATGAGATGTCATCCACCTATTTTAAGAGAGACAGCTTTTTATAAACCTATGTAACGGATAAAGATACAGGAATATTTACCAAGGCCTGTTATTACCGTTGACAGGCCTTTTGTGAATAAAAGCAGAATGATATGTTACGATTTATTTATTGAATTTTTGAATCTCAACATTTTTTTTGCCATATTCAGTGAGTATTAAGAAATTATTACTATCTTGTTTCTTCACATGTTCGCCCGTCTCCGTTTTATAACTTCTGGTTAAAACAACCTTCTGAGCAGGTTCTTCGGGTACTTGAATATCATTAAAAAGTGTGAATTCATGAACCAGGTATTCTCTTTCATCTTGATCGTAAGCTTTGAATGTATCTGTCTTTTCTGTATGGGTCTTTCTCATTTTTTTTCCTTTCTACTATATATTATATACTAAATATAATAAAATTAAAGCAAAAGTTTAAGGAAGAAGGCCTATTTCATGAAAATAATTATTAAAATAGGGGGAGTTTCATTTTATTTTTTCCTTATAAAGAGGATTTTTGATCGATGATTTTAAGCTGATTTTCTAATTGATCGAGATAATTTTCTATGATAACCGAATTATTCCGGACAAACCGAAGAGCAGTGGTACTAAAAAAATTTTCCTTTTCACCTATGCGCCATTGTAACTTCTTTATCATACAATCGAAGCCTTTGCCCCTTAATCCGCAGGAAAGAAGCCCCCGCATGAGTCCGATGGGGCCGAAGAGATCCATACCATCGGCATCATAGAGAACTTGTGCCTCGATCGTCCGGGGCGGAAGTTGAGAGAATTGTCGTGAATGGGTGATAATGCACTCTTTTATATGATTAATTAGTCTTTCATCAATCTCTTTTGACTTTAAAAAAATTTCCGCGAGCCCGGCCCCAAGATAGTTATGATTTTCCGTCTGCTCTTTATGGCCGATATCATGGAGAAGCGCGGCATATTTGATAATCTGCCAGTTTCCTTTCATTTCCTCATTTATGAGTTCTGCGTAATGTAATACCCGTTCCACATGAGGCCAGCCATGAAGAATATCTTCGACCATATGTGTGCGTGCAAAATCGAGAATCTCCGAATCAAGCCCATGTATATCACTCATCACCGTTTCCCCTTGTGAGATTAATCCAGTATTTCCCTGTTATTTCCCTGAGATGAGAACGGACATAGACCCTCTCTATCTCCACATATCCGTCTTTATAACAATTAATAATTGAATAACTATTTCCGTTCATATCCAGATAATCCTCCGAACAAAGGGAGCCGCAGGAAGATACTATTGTATCTTCGATTTGCAGGGAAAATGAAATATGATCGTGACCGGTAAGAATAAAATTAATTTTATTTTCCGGGAGAGTAAAATTCTTTATGACGGCGCCGGAATCACTGAGCATTGAATCTATCCTCGATTTTGGGTGGGGAATAATATTGTTATAAAAAGCGACAATATTGATTCCGTAATCCGTTTTATTTTTGAGGAAATTGATGGTCTCAAGCATTTTTTTTCGCCCGATATTTCCATTTCCGATGGTCCGGTCGATGGAATTAATCCCTATAACTCTTAAGTCGTGATCCTCGTAAAAAGGATCCAGAGGCCCGATCCATTCCTGAAATAATTCCCAACCAAAGGTCTGAAGATCATTATTCCCCGGAATTATGAGTTTTGGATGCTTTATATGACTGAGCTTGGAAGAGGCTATCTCAAATTCCGGCAGCTTATTTGAATTCGTCACATCCCCTGAATGGATCACAATATTCGCTTCTATTTCATTAATCTGACGTATTGCTTCCTGATAAATTTCTTCCATAAAATTGGTATGAGAAAAGTGGGTATTGGCGATATGAACAATACGGACAAAAAGGTCTTTATCTTTTGCAGATTTATTGTAGTGGAAAGCCCTGTTAATATATCTTCCTCTTTTTATATTCACATCATCCATTATTTTTCTTGTATTAAACGTAAGGGAATTCTTGTAAATATCCATGATCGTGTATGTGAATAACTCCCTGTAGCGTGTTTTATTACTGGATGTTGTTCCCGAGTTAAAAATAACAAGCTCTTTTTCACCGTCTGTGCAGGAATAGACATTGGAAATATGCCGGTGTCCGTTTAAAACAATATCCACATGAGATTTAAGTATCATTTCCAGGGTATCCCCTGCATCAATAATTGCGGATCTTTCACGTCCGGTCAGGGGAATCGGGATTAATGGATGATGAAAACACAAGATTTTCAGTTTATCTTTTTTTGATAAAAAAATTTTTCCGATTCGTTCGTTTGTTCTTTTCCCGATCCGGCCTTCATCCATATCAGGTATGGAACTATCGAGGCCGAGAATGTAGAAATCATCGCCTTCGATCTCAAAGGTTCTTGAGCCGAACATTTCTTCGAAAAGAAGGTACCCGACATTTTTCGCGTCGTGGTTGCCGGGGATAATAAAAAATTTATCATTCATGCACCGTTTTAAACAGGTGATGGCGTATTCATAATCCAGGAAGGTCCCGCTGTGTGTCAAATCCCCCAGGTGGATGACATAATCCACATTCTTCACTTTTTCTATCTCTGTCAACGCCTTCTCAAACATGGAAAGATTAAACTCCCCACCTTTGGTAATATGAGTATCGGAAAGCAAAACGATCCTCATTCTCCGGGCTGAGAGATCGACTGATCTCAGTTTATGTTTGTATCTCGCGTAATGGGGATAAAGATTTTTATCCATGCCTCATTTTATCACCCTTTCAAATAACAATCAATCGCTTTGCCGGCTTCGACCCCGTGATAAATCGCGCGTACAACAAGGGAAGCACCGGTTGTGGCGTCTCCCGCTGCAAAGATCCCGGGAATTCCTGTGGCATAATGATTATCAATCTGAATATTCCCTCTTTTATCATATTTTACCCCCAGGTCATTCAATAATCTCCCCTGCTCCACGTGGAGAAATCCCATGGCGAGGAGAACGAGATCGACCTTAAGGGTGAATTCCGAGCCCTCAATCTCGGTCATTTTTACAGGTCTTCCGGAACCGTCTGTTTCCCAGGCAACGCGGCAGCATTCTGCTTGTTCAACGCGAACATCTCTCCCTGAGAATTTTTTCGTGAGGATACTCCATTCCCGCTCCACACCTTCTTCCTGTGAGGAAGACGTTCTTAAAATAGCAGGCCAATCAGGCCAATCAGGGTTGTAATCTTCTTTCCATTCCTTTGGCTTCGGTAAAATCTCATATTGATAGACCTTTTTTGCACCCTGACGAATCGCCGTGCCGATGCAGTCGGATCCCGTATCTCCCCCGCCGATAACCAGAACCCGTTTATTCCTGGCAGAAATAATAT
Source organism: Spirochaetales bacterium (assembly GCA_016934975.1). Taxonomy (GTDB): domain Bacteria; phylum Spirochaetota; class Spirochaetia; order SZUA-6; family JAFGRV01; genus JAFGRV01. The sequence goes on from JAFGRV010000293.1 coordinate 9,886, forward strand.
GATATGGTTCGATTTCCCCGGATACAACTTTATTCGATTGTGATAAATATTCCATGGCAAAATGAACATTTTCAAATCCCCGGCCCGGGACAGCTAAATCCCTCGGGGCTCCGGCACCTAAGGCAAGAAGAATAACATCAAAGGATTTTCGTAAATACCGGACGGAAATATCCTCGCCGATAATCACATCAGTCTCAAAACGTATTCCCGATTTTATACATTGATCGATCCGGCGGTCGAGAATCTCTTTTTCCAATTTAAAATCCGGGATACCGTAACGGAGAAGACCCCCGATTTTCATAGCCTTTTCAAAAACAGTCACCTGGTGCCCCTGTTTTCTTAAGTACATGGCCGCTGCCAATCCTGCGGGACCGGAACCCACAATCCCGATTTTCTTTCCGGTTTTATGGAGGGGAGGTTCAGGCTTAATCCACCCTTCCTCAAAAGCTTTTTCGATAATGGCGATTTCTATCTGTTTGATGGTGACAGGGCTGTCATTTATCGAAAGGGTGCAGGAGGTTTCACAGGGTGCGGGACAGATCCGTCCGGTTATTTCGGGCAGAGGATTTGTGATTTCAAGGCGTTTTAATGCTTCGTACCATCTTCCCTTATAAACAAGATCATTCCATTCGGGAATCAGGTTATAGAGGGGACACCCAAGGGCATGACAGTAGGGAATACCGCAATCCATACACCGGGACCCCTGCTCTTGTATTTTTTCCTGTGGAAGATACACCTTGAATTCCTTATAATTCTTTATCCGTTCTTCCACGGGGAGGGATGTAGAATGTTCGCTTTTCTTTTCTAAAAATCCAAATATATTTCCCATTACCTGTATACCTCTTCTGTAATTGTCAAGACTTCCGTCTCTTTTAATTCATATTTCTTCAGCCGGTCCAGGGCCTTTTTATAATCAACAGGGAGCACCTTTACGAATTTGGGAAACATCTCCTCCCAATCCCGCACTATTCGTTCTGCATAAGCGCTTCCCGTATATGTTACATGCCTTTTAATAATAGTATACAAAAACATTTTTTCCTCTTCTTCCACAATCGGTTCAAGATCCACCATCTCAAGATTACACTTCGTATCAAAAAGCTGATTTTCGTCCAGAACATAGGCGATACCGCCGCTCATTCCGGCGGCGAAATTGATCCCCGTATTTCCCAGTACCACAACCCGGCCCCCGGTCATATATTCACAGCAATGGTCGCCCACTCCTTCAACCACGGCAAGTGCGCCGCTGTTTCTTACTGCAAACCGTTCTCCCGCCATACCATGGATAAATATTTCACCACTCGTTGCCCCGAATAACGTGACGTTTCCGATAATAATATTATTTTGAGACCTGTAGGAAGACCCCTTTTCCTGATACACAATGATACGTCCCCCTGACAAACCTTTCCCGAGATAATCATTCGCATCACCTTCCAATTCAAATTCAATACCACGGGCGAGAAAAGCCCCGAAACTCTGTCCCGCTACTCCGGTAAATTTAACTTTGATCGTATCTTCGGGTAAACCCACGGAACCATACCGTTTTGAGACTTCATAACTTAAGGTTGCACCTACCGAGCGGTTTGAGTTCCTGATACGGACCGACAGGTTCACCGGCTCTTTTTTATTCAGGGCGTTTTGTGCTCTCTCAATCAGGTCCCGGTCGATGGTCGTCGCGGCAGGGTGTTCGTGTTTTTTTGTGCAATAATAATGATCCTCTCCGGTAATCCGGGGTTTCATAAAAACCTTACTGAAATCCAATCCCTGCACTTTCCAATGTTGGACAGCATGATTGACCTCCAGCCGATCGACATTTCCCACCATCTCGTCGATGGTGCGGAAACCTAATTCCGCCATGATTTCTCTTGTTTCGGCCGCTATAAAACGCATAAAATGAACGAGATACTCAGGTTTTCCGTGGAACCGCTTCCTGAGGGTTTCATCCTGGGTCGCGATTCCCACGGGACAGGTATTCAAATGACATTTCCGCATCATAACACAGCCGAGGGTAACAAGGCATATGGTGGCAAAACCGAATTCCTCCGCACCTAACAATGCGGCGATCACGACATCTCTTCCCGTACGGAGTTGTCCGTCCACCTGTACTCGGATACGGTCCCGCAATTTATTCAAAACTAATGTCTGTTGGGTCTCTGCCAGACCGATTTCCCAGGGAATCCCGGTATATTTAATAGATGATAAGGGAGATGCCCCGGTTCCGCCGTCATGTCCGCTGATGAGCACCATATCCGCTTTGCCTTTTGCGACACCCGCGGCAATTGTTCCCACACCCACTTCGGAAACCAGCTTTACCGAGACCCGTGCCTGGGGATTCGCACATTTCAGGTCATAAATGAGCTGGGACAAATCTTCTATGGAATAGATATCGTGATGCGGGGGGGGAGAAATAAGCATAACACCGGGAGTGGAATGACGGACCTTTGCGATCGCCTCATTCACTTTATGCCCCGGCAGCTGCCCCCCTTCCCCGGGCTTGGCCCCCTGGGCCATCTTAATCTGGAGTTCCCTGGCATGGGTAAGATAGTTGCTCGATACCCCAAACCGGGCAGAGGCGACTTGCTTGACCCGGCTCATTTTCGAATCACCTGTTTCCGGTTCATTATACCGGAGTTCATCTTCCCCGCCTTCACCGGAATTGCTTTGGGCGCCTAACCGGTTCATGGCGATTGCGATTGTTTCATGAACCTCTTTGCTTATGCTTCCGAAGGACATGGCGGATGAAACAAAGCGCTTTACAATCGATTCTACCGGTTCTACTTCGTCGAGGGGAACCGGGGTGCCCGTTTTAAAGGAGAACAAACCCCGTAATGTACATAAATTCTTATCATGATCATTTATGCATGCTGCATATTTTTTATAAAGCTGATAATCATTTTCCCGTGTCGCCTTCTGTATGAATACGACCGCCTCGGGGGTTAAGAGATGTTTTTCCGAAAAACGCCGGTAATGATAATATCCCCCGGATTCGAGGATATTCTGAGGGCAGGGCATTTCGGCAAAGGCCCTCCCATGTCGTGCCAGTATTTCCTTTTCAATAACATCAATCCCTATCCCTTCGATTTGGGAAGAAACCCCCGGGAAATATGTATTAACAAAGTGTGAATTCAGGCCGACAGCCTCAAAAATCTGGGCACCGCGATAGCTTCGTATTGTGGAAACCCCCATTTTGGACATCACCTTTAAAAGCCCTTTTTTCGCGGCGGTTATATAATTCCCGATAAGGGTCTCTAATTTTAGTTCCCGGGCGAACTTGTTATTCTCCTTCAAAGAGGATAAGGTTTCAAATACCAGATAAGGATTGATAGCACTCGCCCCGAACCCGATTAACACGGCAAAATCCATGACTTCTTTCGCCTCTCCCGTTTCAACCACAAGACCCGCAAGATGTCGTTTTCCTTTCTTTATCAACCAATGATGCACACTTGAAACAGCCAGCAAGGCCGTAACCGGGGCATTATCTTTATCAATCCCGCGGTCCGTCAGAATTAAAAGGGAATTACCTTGATCGACTTTTTCTTCCGCTTCCTCACAGAGCCTCCGGAGGGCTTTCTCGAGTTCATGTGAACCGGTATGGGCCGGAAAATGCATCGGCAGTACGGCAGATGAAATACCATCAACATTAATAGTACGCAATTTATCCATATCTTCATTACTGAGAATAGGATGAGACAATTTCAGCTGATGACAATGCTCCGGGGTTTCTTCCAGCAGGTTGCTTTCCTTGCCGATAAAACTCATAAGGGACATAACAAGGTTTTCACGGTAAGGATCGATGGGCGGGTTCGTTACCTGGGCAAAAAGCTGCTTAAAATATCTGTACAGAAGCTGGGGTTGATGCGACAGGACGCTTAAGGCCGTTTGATTCCCCATGGAACCGATGGGTTCCTGGGCATTTTCCGCCATGGGGATAAGGACCATAGTGATATCTTCTTCCGTGTACCCGAAGGCTTTCTGATTGATACAGAGGGATTCTTTCTCGAACCTCACGGGCCCGGGCACCTGGAAGAGACCTTTTAATTCAATCCGGTTCTGTTCAAGCCACCGTCTGTAAGGATTTTTCCTGGAAATAGCCGCCTTGATTTCGTTATCCTTGATCACCCGGGAGACGGAGGTATCGACCAATATCATTTTCCCCGGTGCCAGTCTTCCTTTTTGCAATACATCGGAGGCTTTAATATCCAGAACCCCGACCTCGGAAGCGAGAACAACCATTCCGCTTTTTGTTATCACATAACGAGCCGGACGCAGACCGTTCCGGTCCAGGGCGGCCCCGATCCTGGTTCCGTCGGTAAATGCAATCGCCGCAGGCCCGTCCCAGGGTTCCATGATCGCGGCATGATATTCATAAAAGGAGCGTTTGTCCGTACTTATATGATATTTTGATCCGAAGGCTTCGGGGACCATCATCATCATGGTATGTTCGATCGATCTCCCCGCGGAGGTCAGTAATTCGAAGGTATTATCGAATAAAGCGGAATCACTACCCCCTTCGGTGACGATGGGAAATAACTTTTTTATGTCTTCCCCGAAGGCAGATGAAGAGAGGGTGTATTCCCGTGCTTTCATTTTGTTGATATTTCCCCGCAAAGTGTTTATTTCACCATTATGGGCGATATACCGGAAGGGTTGTGCCAATGGCCAGGAAGGAAAGGTGTTGGTACTGTACCGTTGATGTATTAATGCAAAGGCGCTGGTAAATTCAGGATCCGCGAGGTCGGGAAAAAAGGTCTCGAATTGAGGTGCCACAAACATGCCTTTGTACACGATGGTTTTACTCGAAAAAGAAGGTATATAGAAATCCGGAAGTTCCAGGTTCATCCGTATTGCTTCTGATTCCAGGCATTTCCTGACAATATATAATTTTCTTTCAAGAGAAGCTTCCCCGACACCCGGGAATTTGACGAATACTTGTTTCATAAAAGGCATTGATTGTAATGCAATATCACCAAGACATTCGGGACAGACGGGAACCTCTCTGAATCCTAATACATCTCCCTTTTCTCTTTTCACAATCCTTGAGATCATTTTTTCCGCTTGTTTTCGTTTCTCTTCATTTTGCGGGAGAAAAAGGAAACCGAGACCATAGGTTCCTTTTTCAGGCAGGGTAAATCCTTCTTTTCCGCATGCCTTTAAAAAAAATGAGTGTGGTATCTGAATGAGCATTCCCGCACCATCACCTGTTTTAGAATCGCCTCCAAGGGCTCCCCTGTGAACCAGATTCTTAAGCATGGTAATGCCGTCTGTTACCATCTGATGAGTTGCTTTCCCTGAAATATTCACCACAAATCCGACACCGCAGCTATCGTGTTCATAAGATTTATTATATAATCCTGTATTATTCATATTTTCTTTCCCTTTTCATGAGATGTACACAATAATAACAAATAAAAATCCTTTAGTAAATACTCAGCAAATACTATACCAACAGCTTCACTGTACTCCAAAGTGACTCAAAACAATACTATTTTACATGAACGCACAACTTCGGTGCAAAATAATTTTTCCTTATAATTTATGCACTTATTATATGCAATAGTGATGCGCCTTTTCAGTACTTATTCCACAATAATTAAGAAATAAACGCATTTTTATCATATATTTACAGCAGAAAATCTATTCTAACCACTTAATTTTTAATATTTATTGTATTCACGAACCTATTTATTCATTTTTGCATATCACATCCATCAATTGGCATAATAATTGCTTAAACATATATCGAATCACGTATTATAAATGGAAATCCGGAGAATATTCAATTGTCCGGAAAACATAACAGGAGGCATCTATGAAGCTGATAATTGCAGTGATCCGTCCCGAACAATTGTCTGATGTAAAAGAGCAATTAAAAGAAGCAAGTGTAAACCTTATGACAGTTGTTAACGCGATTGGTTCGGGAAGACAAAAAGGATATCCGGAAACCTATCGCGGTATTAAACATGAAATTAAGCTCCTTAATAAAATCGAACTCCAGATCGCGGTAAACGACGATTATGTGGAACCGACAATTAAAGCAATCATCCGGGGAGCAAAAACAGGTCATATCGGAGATGGGAAAATTTTTATCACGCCAATTGAAGAGGTGGTGAGAATTCGAACATCGGAACGCGGCTCCAGAGCAATTGGTTAAAAATTATTATCAAATAAGGAGGATAATATATGTTTCTAGAAAATTTGGATTGGCCATTATTAATTTCACTTGTATTTTTAGGCGTTATAAGCATTATTGTCTATTTTAAAGTTAATCTTAAAATTTGTGACCCGAACGAAATCCTGATTTTTTCCGGGAAAAAGAGAACATTAAAATCAGGGAAAGTCGTCGGTTACCGTGTCATACGAGGCGGCTGGGGCTTGCGTTCCCCACTCCTGGAACGCGTATCAAAACTCTCCCTTTCAACGATTTCTATCCCCATTACCATAGAACGGGCACTGAGCGAGGGTATGATCCCGTTAACGATCAGCGCGATCGCTCATGTTAAAATAGCATCGGAGGAAGGAAAGGGATTAGAGAACGCCATCGAGAAACTGCTGCGGAAACCGGAAACGGAAATCGTCTCCATAGCAAAATCTACCTTAGACGGTATCCTGAGGGGTGTTCTTTCACAATACACACCGGAAGATGCCAACTATAAACGAATCAAACTTGAGCAGACCGTGGAAGAAAAAGCAAAAGAAGAGCTTACAATCCTCGGATTTACCCTTGATTCTTTAAAAATAGAGGATCTTAAAGACAGCCAGGGATATCTCGAAGCAGTGGGAAGGCAGAGAAATGCCATTGTCCAGAGAGATGCCAGAATCATCGAGGCAGAATCGGAAGCAGAAGCAATTATTGTGGAATCGGAATCCAAAAAAAAGGCTTCCAATGTGGAATTTGCCACAAAACTTGCCATAGAGGAATATGATACAAACTTCAGAAATAAAAAAGCATTGCTGAATGAGAAAACTAACAAACTGGAGATTCAGGCTTCCTTTGCCCGGAGCATCGAAGAGTTGAACCAGAAAAATACCTATTATTCGCTTCATGCGGTCGTAAACAAGAAAAAATATGAAGCCGAGATGATCATACCCGCCCATGCGGAAAAAGAAGCGGCCCAGCTGAAAGCTGCCGGAGCGGCATCATACTTCAAGGAACAGGGACTGGCCATGGCGGATGCAGTAAGGGAAATGAGGGCAGAGTGGAACAATGGGGAAAACAAAGAACTCTTTATGCTCCATATCCTTCCGAATATTGTGGATAATGTCTCCCGGGTTCTTAAGGATAATCTGAAAATCGAAAAACTTGTTGTCATGGGAAATGGCGGTATCCCGAATCACGTTAACGATGTCACCACCAGTGTCATCTCCTTCCTGGAAAATATAAAAACCGTAACAGGAGTTGATTTAACCCAGATTCTTTCCAAACCAACCCAGGGGACAGTCAGAAAAGAATTGAAATAAGAAAAGAAAGGATAAACCCGAATGGATACGATATTTGATCCTATTTATACAATATCTCAGGATACGAAGAAAATAACAAACTTGAACATTCTTGAACTCATTAAAGAGTATAAGATTGAATTTATAGATTTGAAATTTACCGATATGTTCGGCAGGACCCATCATTACACACAAACAGCGGATAAAGCGGATGAAGAGCTTTTCAAAGTGGGAACAGGTTTTGACGGGTCATCTATCCGGGGATATCAATCGATCAATCAAAGCGACATGCTCATGAGACCGGACCCGACCACGGGTTTTATCGATCCCTTTTTTGATCACCGGACTATGAGTTTCTTTTGTGATATCATCGATCCGGTAAAACGGGTCAGATATTCCAAAGATCCACGGTATGTTGCATATAAAACTCTGGACTATCTTAATACGACGGGCATAGCGGATACTGCCTATTTTGGGCCTGAACCGGAATTCTTCATTTTTGATAAAGTAAAATATGAACAGACCTACAACCGGGCCATGTATGAAATAGACTCATCGGAAGCATACTGGAACAGCGGACAAACAGGGGACAATCTCGGCTATAAAATCGGCTATAAACAGGGCTATTTCCCCACGGCCCCCCATGACCAGCTTCATAACTTGCGCTCAAAAATGGTGGAAGTCCTGCGGAATTGCGGAGTAAATGCGAATCTTCATCATCATGAAGTTGCAACAGCCGGCCAGACAGAAATAGGTCTGGACATCGAAGAACTTGTACGGCAGGCTGATACGCTCATCATGTATAAATATATCATAAAAAATGTCGCCAACAGGTTTAATAAAACAGTGACCTTCATGCCGAAACCGATTTTCATGGATAACGGATCGGGTATGCATACTCATATAAGTCTGTGGAAAGAGGGAAAAAATACATTCTATGAATTTAACAGGTATGCGGATCTGAGCGATACCGCAGTTCACTTTATCGGCGGACTTTTTAAACACATCAACTCGGTCCTCGCTTTTGCAGCCCCCACAACCAATTCATACAGAAGACTCGTCCCGGGGTATGAAGCACCCATCAACCTTGTCTATTCTGCCCGCAACAGATCTGCTTCCGTGAGAATTCCAATGTATAGTTCCGCCGAAAAAGCAAAACGAGTCGAATTCCGGTGCCCTGATCCGACCTGCAATCCGTACCTGGCATTCAGCGCCATGATTATGGCAGGTATCGACGGGATTATCAACAAAATTGAACCGCCGCCCCCCATGGATGAAGATATCTATGAACTTTCACCCGCGGAAAAGAAAAAAATTCAATCCACACCAGGCAGCTTAAAAGAGTCAATAGACGGCCTTGAAAAGGATTATGAATTTTTACTCAAAGGAAATGTTTTTTCAAAAGACCTTATTAATAGTTATATCGAACACAAGAGAGTGAGTGAAATCGATCAGGTTGCATTACGGCCTCATCCGTGGGAATTCTCACTTTATTACGAAATATAAAATCAAGGAGGAAGATGATGAAATTATATAAGCTGTTCATGTTATTACTCGTACTATTATTTTTAACCGGAGGACTCGTCTGTGCAGATGAAGGCATAGCTGTAAAAGAAGATACGACAGAAAGCACCGGCAGTGATCAACAATCAAATAACGAACAACTGCTTTTGACAATGATAGGGAATAATAAAGTCATTGCCGATACATTATGGGTGCTTCTCGCGGCAATGCTTGTATTTTTTATGAACTTAGGTTTTGGAATGGTTGAGACAGGACTTCAACAGGCAAAGAACGCGGTAAACGTAAGTGCGAAAAATTTTGTCGTTTTTTCCATAGCGGCCCTGGGGTTCTGGTTTATCGGCTGGGGACTCATGTATGGCGACGGCAATGGCTTTTTAGGGATAGAAGGTCTCTTCATGCTCAAAGGTGCGGATAACAGTCCCGCGACAAACGAGGCATACTCCGGGGTCTATTCTGCCTTGAGCTGGACAGGAGTTCCACTCTTAGCTAAATTCTTCTTCCAGCTCGTATTCGCGGGAACAGCCGCGACAATTGTATCAGGTTCAGTCGGGGGAAGGATAAAATTTACCGCATTTATCATTTTTTCTTTGGTCCTGGCAGGTATTTTATATCCCATAACCGGGCACTGGATTTGGGGCGGCGGCTGGTTGGCCCAGCGAGGATTTTTTGATTTCGCAGGTTCCACAGTGGTTCACTCTGTGGGAGGATGGGCGGCCCTCGCCGGGGCTTTAGTCCTCGGTCCCCGGATCGGAAAATATAACAAAGACAAGAGTGTTAATCCTATTCCGGGGCACAGCCTGACACTTGCGACCCTCGGAGTTTTTGTACTCTGGCTCGGATGGTTCGGCTTTAACCCCGGTTCTACCATGGCCGCGGATCCGGTCTCTATCAGCCATATCTGCATTACAACAAATATGGCGGCGGTAGCAGGTACACTCGCCGCAACGGTAACATCCTGGATTTTACTCGGGAAACCGGATCTCTCCATGATTTTAAACGGAAGCCTCGCGGGGTTGGTAGCGATTACAGCGGGATGTGCTTTTGTAAATATTGAATCAGCCTTGATCATAGGAGCGATCGCAGGTATATTTGTCGTTGTCTTTGTTATTGCCTTTGATAAATGGGGTATTGATGATCCCGTGGGAGCGACATCAGTCCACCTTATTAACGGTATATGGGGAACCCTCGCAGTCGGATTATTTGCCAGTGCACCCTTTGCAGGGGGTGAAGGCCAACCTGCCCTGGGATTATTCTTCGGCGGCGGCATCGGTCTTTTAGCAAACCAGGTTGTCGGGATTGTCACGGTAGGAGTATTCACTTTTGCCATAAGCTGGATTCTCTGGGTAGTTTTAAAATCAACAATCGGTATCAGGGTTCACAGGCAGGAGGAATTACGGGGACTCGATATTTCCGAACATGGCATGGAAGCATACCCGGATTTTCAGTCCTTTACGTTAAAATAGGTTGTGCTGTCAATTCATTCATAACCCGATTGAAGGAGTAATGAATCATTAAAGAACAGACCTCCGGAGGAATTTGATTTTTTGTTTGTAAACAGCTGTACCATTCCATGGGGACAGCTGTTTTAATGTTTTACAGAGAGATGCAGGAGTGCACCGGTTTTCTCGTCGTAAGCCATGAGGGTACCGGTAATGAGGAAAAGGGAGTAATATGGAAGAAAAAATAATTGATCGACGTTTTGAGGATATAATCCGAAAACTAAGAACCGGGGAAATCTCCTGCGAAAGCCTATTGGCGGAAACATTACAACAGATCGAAACCTTTGATCCGATTCTTCATGCTTATATCGCCCTGGAGAAAAAAGAGATATTAATAAAACAGGCCGAACAAAGCACCAGACGCTGGCAGACCCAGACGCAGAAGAGTCTGATCGACGGAATTCCTGTTGCCATAAAAGATAATATGCATGTCACCGGGATGAACACTACCTGCGGTTCGAAAATCCTCTATAATTATTCACCCCCCTTTGATGCGACGGTTGTTTCATTAATAAAAGACCAGGGGGGAATCATTATCGGAAAAACAAACATGGATGAGTTTGCCATGGGATCAACAACTGAATTTTCCCAGATAATGAAAACAAAGAATCCCTGGAATATAAATAAAGTTCCCGGTGGATCATCCGGTGGTTCCGCGGCGGCCATCGCCGCGAGAATGGGTGTTCTGGCCCTGGGGAGCGACACCGGGGGTTCTATCCGGCAGCCCGCGGCATTCTGCGGCATCACAGGATTAAAGCCTACCTATGGGCTCGTGTCCCGGTACGGTTTAGTCGCGTATGCATCTTCCCTGGATCAGGTAGGTCCGATGTCCGGGGATATATACGGGAATGCGGTGTTACTCGATATAATCGCCGGCTACGATCCCAAAGATTCGACCTCGTTAATGTCAACGAAAAAGGAATATGTAAAAGGGTTGGGCACGGAAATAAAAGGAATGCGGATTGCCGTATTCCCGGAATTGTTCAAAGACGGCATTTCCGACGGAGTAAAAATTGAATTTGACCAAGCCCTCCGGCTGCTCCGGTCTTTAGGTGCAATCATCGAAGAAGTATCTTTTGACGCGATAAACTATATAATTCCCGCTTATTATTTTATAGCCACGGCAGAAGCAAGCTCCAACCTGTCACGGTATGACGGGGTTAAATACGGTTACCGTAGTAAAAAACAGCTGGATTATGAAGAAATGCTTTTCGCAACACGGTCCGAAGGCTTTGGGAAAGAAGTAAAAAAAAGAATACTTCTGGGAAATTTCATCCTCTCATCAGGATACTACGATGAATATTACATAAAGGCCCAGAAAGTAAGACGCCATATCATGGATGAAATGAAAAAAATCTTTTCCCGGTTCGATCTCATCGCCACACCCACGACCCCCGATATTGCCTATGATTTTGGTGAAAGCACCTATGATCCCTTGAAAATTTATTTGGCTGA
>JAFGRV010000294.1 GCA_016934975.1 Spirochaetales bacterium
AAGGGGGTGGCAGTCGACAATATCCCCCCTACGCTCGCTCTCTTTTGCCAGGAGTTTACAGCTTCGTAACTGGCTCAAAAGTCCGGGCCACTCTTTGCCGGCCGCCTTCGTAAGCTCTTCGGTAAGCCCCGGGACAGGACTCCCCGCGATAACGGCATCGATGGCCCCTTTATTTACCGGGCGGTCAAAAAGGCCCAGGATAAAGAGAAGGTCTCTCCCCGGTCCGGCCCCGCATACCTCCAGGGACATCGCCTCTATCATCCTCCGGGGATGTTTCCCTTCGTTTACCGGGATATCGAGGTCCGGGATATCCAGGGCTTTTTTTGCAGGATGCAAGGGAACCCGGTGGAGGTACTCCGCACACAGCTGCACAGCCAGGGCATGGCTGCCAAAGGCTTCCACTGCCTGTTTCAGTTCATCCTCCGTCCCCCGGACACCCCGCAGGGTAAGGAGCTTTATTCCCGCTTCACAGGAAATCTGTTCCAGGTTTATCTGCGTTGTCTTATGAGCAAATGTATCCAGTTCGGGCAGATCTTCCCGCGTGGTGATAATACAAAGCCCCCTGTTCCGTTTCACCCATTCCCGGATAAAGACCGAGAGCGCCGGGTCTTTTATCCGTCCCTTTTCCATTTCCGCCCCGGACTGGAGGGGCTCAAGGCCGTCGAGGACCAGGAGGGTTTTCTTTCCGGCCATGAGCCGGGCCAGGCGTTTGCCCTTATCCCAGGGCGAACCGGCCCCGGGGTCTTCGTCCCCGCACCACTGCAAGGTGAAATGAAAAAACATATCCGCCGATGTCACATACTCATTCGTTCCCTGGGAATAAAAAGACCAGGCAAAGACCCGCCCGGCGCCCCGGAAATTATCCCACCTCATCTTTTCAAGCCATTTATTGACAAGGGTGGATTTCCCCACGCCGCCATATGCAACAAAGGAAATCAGGTTGATGTTTTCATTTTCCCAGGCATCATCCAGTAAAGCCAGTTCTTTCTGCCTGCCGTAAAGCTCAAAACCTGTCCCGGGCATTCCGGAAATATCGATATATCTGTCATCCAAAGGAGGATATGTCTCTTTTTCTTCTATAGTATTAAAGTTTTTTTGTATCTGGCTGATTAATCGCCCACGCTGGGCGTCCCACTCCTTCTTATCGGTGAAATCGGCATAAGTGAAGATTTGCAGCCGTTTGGGTACTTCACACTTTTCAAGCATTATGGGAAGCATTTTTTTCTTCAGGTTGATGGGGTCGCCGGTCTGGAGCATCATGGCTTCAAAGAGCGCCCATTTGCTCTCAACCCACCCGGGAGAATAGACGACAATTGTCGCACTGCACTGCTCAAAGGCCTTTTCAATATTTATCAGGATAGGCGGACCTATTTCAAAATCCCGGTAATCAATATGACAGGGAATGCCCTTATCCTCCAGCCCGGCGAGGAGGTATTTCGTTACCCACTCCCTATCCCTTGTACTGTAGCTGATAAATACTTTCTTTATTGAATCCACTGGTATCATTATAGTGGGGGATAAAAAAAAAGTAAAGAAAAAATAGAGAGCCCATAGATCCACGGCGATTATGACAATAAAGGGTATTCTCAAGAGATTTTCGCACCGGTGCGACAATTGTCACTATGGCTTTTTGACAGAAGTAACAGGATATACATGATAAAAAATCTAAAACATTTTTAAAATACAACTAAAGAACCGTGATTATTGTACTTACCGCGTAATAAAATGCAATAATTCCGAATATAAATAAACAGACATTTGAAATAATAATAAGCCAGTTTTTATTTAAACACTTCTTTATCCAGCATAAAATGTGGGGTATGAACCAATATAAGAGAGACTTCATCCTCAGAATTATTCCTATAGTTAAAAGTCTCACCTTTTTTAATAATGCAAAAATCCCCTTTATTCAGAGAGTAGTCTTCATCATTTATCGTAAAATCAATTGTACCATCCATGACATAATAATATTTATCCGATCGGGTTGACCAGGATAATTGATGACTCACATGCGGCGGCACCTTTATCACGGCAAATGAGGATTTTTCATTATATTCTGCCGTGTAGTCTAAAATATTCAAACCGCTAAAGTCAATTGCAGTCATGTCTTCTTTTCTCATAAGTATCATAATTCCTCCATGATCCCATAAAGATCCAAAATAAGCCGGACGGCTACTTCCCGCAGGTCCACGTATCAACCTGAATATGATATTCCGTATATTCCTCTACTTCATCTTCGGGCCGCTTGGACCTGCCGGATACTTTCACAACGCTCCCGTAAACCGTGAGATTCGTTTCACAATTAATCGGTTTTTTACTATAAATGAGAATCTGATAATCATCCACATCAAAATAGTAAGATTCTCTAAAATCTTTGAATGAACCGACAAGATGCTGCCAGGGTTCCCCGGAAATCTTTCCCGTTACCTTGACTTTCTTATCAACATAATTCTCCAAACCCATTGCATCGGTTACATCAATATAATTTTCCATAGTTTTACATCCCGTGAGAAAAAGAATAAATAGTATTATTGTAAAAAAGTTTAATTGTTGCATATCCTCCTTAAAATTATAAAGGAATCTCCGGAATAATCAATACTGTCTATGATGAATTGGTCCAACCAATAGGGTTTCAACAAAGTCATATAATTCGTATTGACATATACATACAAATCATATATACTATTCATATGAGAACCACAATCAACCTCCGGGAGGATTTATACAAGAAAGCTTCGGAGCTTACGACAATTACGAGTAAAACCGAATTAATACATACGGCACTTAAGATCCTTATTGAAAAATATTCCCGAGAGCGCCTGGCAGAACTTGGGGGCACGGAAGAAGATGTTATGAACATTCCGCGGAGAAGAGATGAGAACACTCGTTGATACTTCAGTCTGGATAGATCATTTTCGAAATACGAACAAACAATTGATTTCTTTACTCAACAACAACGATGTGAAGATCCATCCGTACATATTAGGAGAATTATCCTGTGGAAACTTTAAGAACAGGAAGAAAATATTTTCCTATTTAAACAGTCTTTCCATCTGTACTATTGCCACACATGATGAAGCGCTCTTCTTCCTGGAAAAACATGCTTTATACGGCAAAGGTCTGGGATGGATAGACATCCACCTTCTCGCCTCCTGTATCCTGAGCAAAGCAAAGCTATTCACTCTGGATAAACGACTCGCCCAAACTGCCGGGATGATTTTGGATTATTAATCCCATTTCGGTTAAAGCTTTAATTGCAATACGGGAAACTACATAGTTTTAGAATTTAGCAAAAAAGGAATAATCAAACACCACCCGCTAATAAACCTTCCAGACCACATTTATTCCCGTATAATGAAAGACAAAATCATCTCCCTGAATATTATACAAGTTTTCCACCACCTTGAGTCTGTACCAGGCAGATAAGGTCAGATTGTTTATGATCTCCCAGTACCCGGAAAGCTGAATCGTATTTGTCCACTGGACGATTCCCGTGGGTGCGCCGCTTAAGGGATACCCTTCTTCACCAGCGTGGGTATAATCACTATCCTCTCCCCAGCCGTATAAATCGATCTCTCCTTTGCCGCTCATATTCCAGTACAGGGAAACATCCCACACTCCCGGGATTCCATAGGAGAGTGAAAGATTTAGATCGACTACATCG
>JAFGRV010000295.1 GCA_016934975.1 Spirochaetales bacterium
CTTGTGTTTTTTTTCTGTTTTTATCAGGATGCGGTAAAAATAAAATCGGAATAGAATCAACTCAGAATGATAATTCCGGTGATATGAATGTAAAAAAAACCTTAATAGATAGTGAATCAGTCAATACAGCGAGCCAGGCCATTGAATACGTTAAAAGTACTGGCCAATACCTGTTTTTATTGTTTTATGAAACAAAAGATGAATCATTTAATTCCCTAAAACAGAATGTGAATGATTTTATAAACAAGTCCGATCATAATATTTTTCGGTTTGATGCTTCTGCAACAGACAACAGCAGCAAAGAGATTATTCAGAAATACAATATTGGTACGCAAAAACTGCCGTTCCTTCTTGTTTTCACAGCGACAGGAGCTCCCACAGGAGGGTTCCCCGGGCAGGTTACAGATGAACAGCTTGAAAACTGCTTTGTGTCCGAATTTACCGAAAGGCTTTTAGGGGTTTTACAGGAAGAGAAAATAGCCCTGGTCCTGCTTCAAAACAATTCAACACAATACAACCGGGAATCCTTAAAAGCAGCAGAATATTTTTCCAGAGACAAGGGTTTGAAAGCAAAAGTTGAAATTATCAAGAAGGACCCGGATAATCCAAGCGTTAAAGATTTTCTTGTTAAAATACAGCTCGATAAAAAAATTAACGAGTCAACTATCGTTTTACTGGTCCCTCCCGGTTCAGTAGCTGGTATTTTTAACGGAAAGACCGATAAAGAAGCACTTATTGGAGCGATACAAAAAAAGAATCCTTCTTTGGTTGAAAGTAGCGGAGCAGATAGTACCGGAAATATTTCTCCCTCAAAAGACCCCATCGATTTCAATAGTCTCCCCAAAGGAATAAAAGTTGTTTTTGTTGAAATCGGTTCTGTAAACTGCATTCCATGTAAAATGATGCAACCTGTTATGAAAAAAATAGAAGAAGAATACGGAGACCAGGTAAAGGTGGTTTTCTATGATGTATGGACGCCGGCGGGAAGGCCGTACGGCCAGAAATACAATACAAGGGTAATTCCTACCCAGGTATTTATGGATAGATCGGGAAAAGAAATTTCCCGCCATGAAGGATTTTATCCAAAAGAAGAATTAGTCAAGATGCTAAAAGAAAAAGGAGGAGTAAAATAACATGCTTGAATTTTTCACCGCTCTCACCAACATGCTTTATCAATCCTGGTGGATCGCACTCTTAAGTTCTTTTATCTGGGGAGTAATAAGCATTATATTAAGCCCATGCCATATGGCAACCATACCCTTAATAGTAGGATTTATAAATGACCGGGAAACTATTACAAAAGCCAGAGCAGCCCTTCTGTCAACCATGTTTGCTCTTGGCATTCTCATTACTCTCGGGATAATCGGTGTAATTACAGGTCTTCTTGGAAGAATTATGGGGGACATCGGCGGGATCGGGAATTACATAGTTGGCGTATTTCTGATTATTTTCGGTATCTATATGATGGACATCATTAAACTTCCTTTTCTGGAAAAGGGAGTAAGTCCGACAATCAAAAAAAAGGGGTTGCTTTCTGCTTTTCTTATCGGTTTAATCTTCGGGATCGCCTTAGGCCCCTGCGCCTTTGCCTTTATGGCGCCGATGCTCGGTATAGTGTTTAACATAGCTTCTACAAATTTATTGTATGCGATCCTTTTACTCTTTGCCTTTGCAGTCGGTCATTGTCTTGTTATCGTTCTTGCCGGAACATTTACAGAGGTTGTCAGAAAATTTTTAAACTGGAACGAAAAGTCCGGCGGTGTTGTCTGGTTAAAGCGAATTTGTGGAGTGCTGATTATAGCAGCGGCAATTTATCTGTTTGTTACTGCACAATAAATATTTTAAGGAGGTTTCACATATGGAACATAATGATAAAAATAGGACTACTCAAAATGATAAAATAAGAGCACATGTGCGGGAAGAATATGCAAAAGTTATTACTTCCTCGAATTGCTGCCCGCAGGGTTCCTGCTGTTCGACGACTGGTTATGATAAGACGGCGTTGCAGCTTGGTTATTCGAAAAATGAAATCAGCTCTGTACCAAAAGAAAGCAATTTCGGACTTGGATGCGGAAATCCGATTGCAATGGCTTCATTAAAAGAGGGTCAAACTGTTCTTGATCTGGGTTCGGGGGCCGGATTTGACTGTTTCCTTGCTGCCCGAAAAGTCGGCCCAAACGGACAGGTGATCGGGGTGGATATGACTCCTGAAATGATAAGCAAGGCCAGAAGTAATGCGGAAAAAAATAATTATACGAATGTGGAATTCCGGCTGGGAGAAATTGAAAACCTCCCTGTTACTGACAATCAGATTAATGTTATTATTTCAAATTGTGTGATCAATCTGTCACCGGATAAATTAAGGGTTTTTCAGGAAGCCTATCGTGTACTGAAAAAAGGCGGCAAACTTTCCATATCGGATATTGTGGCAGAAAAAGCCCTCCCGGATGAACTTAAAGAAAACATGGCCGCATATTCCAGCTGTATTTCAGGAGCAAGTCCGATTCATGAATTGGAAAAAATGCTTTACTCTGCAGGATTTGTTGATATAAAAATCAAAACAAATCCGATGAGTAAGGAATTTATAAAAACATGGATGCTGAATATTGAAAATTATATCGTATCAGCTTTCATAGAAGCGGTTAAATAACCAGGGGGTGTTTATGGACGAACCGACTACTGGTATTGATGTGGCGAGTGTAAGACAGATTAGAAATCTTATTAAA
>JAFGRV010000296.1 GCA_016934975.1 Spirochaetales bacterium
AAGTGCTATGACATAGAATTACCAATACGAAGCTTATTTGAAGAACCAACCATAGAGGGATTGGGAAAGATAATTGAAGAACACCTGACCGATAAAAAGCCTGTTCTTTATAAACCCGAACAAGGAGAAATTCAAGGAGAAATTCCATTAATCCCGATTCAAAAATGGTTCTTTAATTATATTGATACCGACCATCATCATTGGAATCAGTCCATTCTCCTGGAGTTATTACAGGAGATCGATGAATCCGTTTTAAAGGAAACTATTGCATTGCTTTTAAAACAGCATGATGCTTTAAGGATTAATTTTAATAAAAAAGGTGAAATCTGGAATCAAAAAAATAATGCAGCTACGAATGAACTCCCTTACTCTTTCCATGATCTGTCCCCTTGTAAAATAGAAGAAATTGATACTCGCTTTAGAAAGACAGCAAATCAAATTCAGGCCGGTTTTAATCTCTCCGGGGGTTTGCTTTGCCATTTTGCCCTCTTTCATTTTAAAGAAGGCCAAAAGAAAAAACTCCTTATAGTGATCCACCATTTAATTGTTGATGATATTTCCTGGCGAATCCTTTTGGAGGACCTGGAAACCACATATCTGAAATTAGCAGAGAAGCAGGAAATTTTTGCAGTCAAAACCACTTCATTTAAGAGATGGGCAGAAGAAATGGTCATCTATAGCAATAACGTAGAGGTAAAAAAAGAGGCGGATTTCTGGATGAACCGGTTTAACGTAACGCCGCGTCCCCTGCCAACTGATTACCCGGATGGTGAAAATATTGTAAAGTCCGAATCTGTGGTAACACTTTTACTTGATGAAACATCAACAAAATGTATGCTCACGGAGGTTCCAAAGACCTACCGGACCACTGTCATTGATATTCTGCTCACTGCTCTGTATAAAATAATAACAGAATGGAGCGAAAGTCCATACCTGCTCATAGATATGGAAAGGCACGGACGTGAACATATTGCAGACTATATTAATGTAACAAAAACCATTGGCTGGTTTACATCAATTCATCCGGTTCTGCTTATGCATGAAAATCCAGATGATTATAAAAGTTTAATTAAAGCTATAAAAGAACAGATCAGGGAAATACCGGTAAACGGCTTTCATTTCGGGATGTTAAAGTATCTCACAGAGGACAAAGACATGAGGGTGGGATTTTGTGATTTACCAAAGGCGGAAATTTTGTTTCACTACCTGGGCCGGTTTGATCAGTCCATGGTGCATTCAACTCTGTTTACCCAATCCGATATGGATCCGGGACAAATGAGAAGTCCGGCATGTAAACGAACCCACATACTGGAAATTAATGTGATAATTTTAAATAAACAACTAAGGGTTAATTTTACTTACAGCAAGAACCGGCACAAAGATACAACAATACAAGATATAGCAGACCGCTATATGAAAGAATTACATAAACTGATAGATCATTGCGTATCTATTGAAGACGGAGGGTTTACTCCGTCTGATTTCCCGGGATTAAAGCTTGATCAAATTGAATTGGATAAATTGATAAATAAACTTAAGTAAGCAGGAGCCATATTGATGAGTAATATTACAGACATATATGAACTGTCACCTATGCAGAAGGGTATGCTTTTTCATACAGTATTTTCACCGGAATCAGACATATATATTGAGCAATTCAGTTGTAACTTGACCGGGAGTATTGATACAGGAATATTTGAAAAAGCCTGGGAACTATTAATGAAACGGCATGCTGTCTTTTGTTCTTCATTTCATTGGGAAGAGATTGAAAAACCTGTACAGGTTGTACATGATGATGTAAAACTACGAATAAATACATTAGATTATTCAGCGTTTGACCAGGAAACTCAACTGCGCATGCTTGGGGAATATAAAGATAATGACCGTAAAAAAGGATTTGCTTTAAATAAAGCACCGTTAATGCGGATAACCAATATCCGACTTTCGGGGAATTCGTATTATTTTATCTGGAGTTTTCATCATATAATCATGGATGGATGGTCATTATCCCTGGTATTCAAAGAATTATTTACAATATATAAATTATTAAAAGAAAATAGCCCGGTTCATCTGCCAACGATAAAGTCATATCGTGATTACCTGTTATGGCTGCAAAACCAGAATATGCAAAAAGCAGAAGAATTCTGGAAAACTGCTTTCGGGGATTTTTCCTCTCCGGTCTCCTTTGCCCCGGGGAAAGAAAACGATATTCTTAACCAGACATTTACTCATTTTAAGGAATTTAATATCACTTTTACCTCTTCCATCATGGCAATAGTAGACAAATACATTCGAGCGCAAAGACTCACCTTAAACTCGCTTATTCAGGGAATCATCGCTTTATTGCTATCGATATATAGCGGAAAAAAGGATATCTGCTACGGGACAACCGTTTCCGGCCGGCCGGCAGAAGTACCTGGCGCGAATGAGATGATAGGATTGTTTATCAATACCCTGCCGTTAAGGATAAAGGTTGATTTTAATGAGGAACTCTCCCAATGGCTTCAAAACCTTCAGAATTCCCAGGTGGAACAGCGAAAATATGATTATACTCCACTTGTGAATATCCATGAGTGGAGCAATGTCCGTGGGAGGGGATTATTTGAGACTCTTTTTGTTTTTGAAAATTATCCTGTATTTAATTTCAGGAATGATACAAGCCTTGATTTTGAAATCAGCGCCATTGATTTCTATGAAAGAACAAATTATCCCTTAACCATTTTCTTTATCCCGGGGGAAAAACATAGTATGCGGATTATCTATGATTCTTTGTTTTTTCAACAGGATTTCATACACAAAGTGTTCGATCATTTTCAGGTACTCCTTACCTTCCTGGAACAGATGGATCTTCATGGGCGGATAAAGGATCTTCCATTAATTACAAAAAAAGAAATGGACATACTATACGCCTGGAACCAAACAAATAAAGATTTCAGCAGCAAAGAATGTCTGCATCAGCTTATCGAAAAACAAGTTATACAAACCCCCGGAAGAACAGCATTGGTATATAAAGACACTGAATTATCATATCGTCAATTGAATACCAAATCAAACCAGTTAGCCCATTATTTGCAGGAAATGGGGATTAAACCGGGAAAAAACGTGGGGATTTTTCTCGAGCGTTCGGAAAACCTTTTAATCTGCTTATTGGCAGTCCTGAAAAGCGGGGGCTGTTATGTGCCCCTTGATCCGGTCTACCCTGATGACAGAATACGCTATATGATAGAAGACGCAGGGATAAAAGTTTTAATCACCGAGAGTCTCCTGTCCGGTAAAACTCCGGAATCCATACCGACAATATATATCGACAAAGAGAAAGACATCTTTTCCAAAGAAGAAACGAAAAGTAATCCCGAATCTTCTGTACATTCAGGAGATTCGGCATACATTATTTATACCTCCGGTTCAACAGGGAAACCCAAAGGAGTCCGGATCACTCACCGCAATCTTGTTAATTTCCTCGAATCAATGGCAACTACTCCGGGGATTAATTCCGAAGATGTTTTGTTATCCGTGACCACTATCTGTTTTGATATTTCCGGACTGGAATTGTATCTGCCCCTGATTCGGGGGGCAAAAGTAGTTATTGCCGGATCTGATGAAACGATGGACGGAACATTGTTGGCACGGGAAATCGAGAGGGTTGATGCAACAATAATGCAGGCAACCCCTGCCACATGGAAACTGTTGAAAGAAAGCGGTTGGGCAGGAAAGAAAAATATAAAAATTCTCTGCGGGGGTGAGGCCCTGTTAAGCAATCTTGCTCACTACCTTATAGATAACAGCAAGAGTGTCTGGAATATGTATGGTCCAACCGAAACAACGATCTGGTCATCCATATATCAGATGAGTAAAGATGCACACTCTGTTATTTCCATTGGTAAGCCGATTCAAAATACTGTATTTTTTGTACTCAATGAAGATAAAATACCTGTCCCTATTGGGATTCCCGGGGAACTTTACATTGGCGGTGAAGGGGTAAGCCCCGGGTACTGGCAGCGGCCGGAATTAACAAGAGAAAAGTTTATAAATATTCCCTATTTCTCAGATACACTCTACAGGACCGGTGATCTGGTACGGTTTTTATCAGACGGAAATATAGAATTCCTTGGACGGATAGACAATCAGGTGAAAATAAGGGGATACAGGATCGAATTGGGAGAAATTGAATCTGTCATAGTAAAAAATAAAGGGGTTAAAGAAGGGGTAGTAATAGTAACTAATGATGGCAAAGGTGAAAAAAGACTGGCAGCCTATGTCGTTCTGAATGAAGATGGTGATATTAATTCATTAAAAACCGAACTACACCGGGAGCTTCCCGAGTACATGGTCCCATCCATATTTATGTGCCTTGATCAATTGCCCCTTACACCAAACAATAAAATTGATAGAAAACGACTACCTGCTATAGATAAAATTATTTTAGATCAGAAAATTATTCACCCCCGTACAGAAGTTGAGGAAAGTCTGGCAAGCATTTTCAAAGATGTATTGAATATAGACCGGATCGGTATTACACAGAATTTTTTTGATTCAGGGGGTCATTCCCTTTCGGCAACACAGGTGATTACCAGGATCAATAAAACCTATTCAATTAAACTGCCTATAAGAATAATTTTTGAAGCACCGACTATCGAAGGATTAAGCAGGCAGATAGAACATAGATTACGTTCCGGTGAACACAATGATATACCTGTGATGAAGCCGGTTTCACAGAAAGACAGGATTCCCCTTTCTTACAGCCAGCAGCGTCTCTGGTTTTTATATCAATTTGATAAAGATGATGTTTCCTATAATATCAGTACGGCTTTGAAAATTAAGGGAACATTAGATATCACTTCCCTTAAGAAGGCTGTCAATACAATCATTTCACGCCATGAAATATTAAGGACCAGTTTTTATTTTGAAAATGGTGAATCATATCAGAAAATTCATGATTCTTTAAAAAATCCGATCCGGTACATTGACCTGGAATCCCGGGAGATGAGTGAGCGGGAAAAGGAATTGGAAAAGATCGGATTAGCAGAAGCACAGTTTACTTTCGATTTGGAAAATGGTTTATTATTCCGGTTTTGTGTAGTATCTTTAGGCAAAGAAGAGTATATCGCCTTTTTAACAATGCATCATATCATAACGGATATGTGGTCTTTAGGTGTTTTTATGAGGGAATTAACAGCCCTCTACCGGATTTATCATGAAGAGACAGGATCTTCATTACCACCCTTACCAATACAATATGCTGATTTTTCCTTCTGGCAACGAGAGTGGCTTAAAGGAGATTATCTGGATGATCATATTAATTATTGGAAACAAGTACTGGGAAATCTTTCTGTGTTTGAATTGCCTTCCGATTACAGCCGACCTGTCGTACAAACAACCGGTGGCAAACGGTATTCCTTTTCACTTAACATCGAATTGGTCCGGGAATTAAGAAAATTAAGCCGGAATGAAGATGTTACTCTTTTCATGTTACTGTATACGGCATTTTCCTTTTTGTTAAGTATTTATAGCAGCCAAAAAGACGTTATTATCGGAAGTCCTATTGCAAACCGGAATCATTCCGGTATTGAAAATCTGTTAGGTATGTTTGTTAATACCCTTGTTTTGCGGTTAAACCTGGAGGGGGATCCAAGTTTTCATGATTTGCTGCAAAAGGCAAAAGAAGTGACCCTTGGTGCATATGCGCATCAGGATACACCTTTTGAATATCTGGTTGATATTCTCTCACCAACAAGGGATGTGAGCCGGAATCCGATTTTCCAAATTATGTTTGTCCTTCAAAATGTTCCTTTGGAAATAACAAAGCTCCCCGGACTGGAAATGACTCCATTGGAATATGATACCGGTGTATCCAAGTTTGATCTTTCCCTGATTTTATCAGAAAATGATTCAGGAATAAATGGGGTAGTTACGTACCGGACCGATCTATTTAAAGAAGAAACCATTAACCGGTTTGCATCCCATTATATTGCAGTCCTGGAACAGGCTATAGTAAAACCCGATCAAAAATTAAGTACATTCGATCTCATCGGTGAAGGAGAAAGAAATCTTCTGCTTCATTCCTTTAATAATACGAAGACTGATTATCCGCGGGGAAAAACTTTGGTCACTATTTTTGAAGAGCGATGCAAACAAATACCCCACAATATTGCTCTGGTTTCTGAAGATGAGAAAGTTACCTATGATGAGTTAAATAAAAGGGTGAACAAACTCGCAAGGCATATCCGGGAAATTGGCATAGCCAGGGATCATATAGTCGGAGTGTATCTTGACCGCTCTGTGGAAATGATCATCGGTATATTAAGTATTCTTAAGGCCGGTGGGGCTTATATGCCTATATCAATTGGATATCCAAATGAACGCATCAACTATATGATAGAAAACAGTCAATGCAACGTAATCCTTACCAAAGCAAAATTAGGGGACATGCTCTCTGATTATGATATCAACATAGTTATAATTGATGATATAAACATGGATTCATACTCAGACATCAACCTTGAGAAAACACCGGCACCTCATGATTTGGCGTATGTTCTTTATACATCCGGTTCTACAGGTAAACCCAAAGGGGTTATGGTAGAACATTATTCAGTCATTAACCATCTTAACTGGATGCAGCAGAAATATCAGCTTAATGAAACGGATATACTCATACAGAAAACTCCCTTTACTTTTGATGTTTCCGTGTGGGAATTATTTTTGTGGTTTCTTATCGGATCCCGGCTCGTTCTGTTAGAAAATGATGGAGAAAAAAATCCGGAAACATTAATACAGGCTATTCATCGAAATAATGTTACATACATTCATTTTGTTCCTTCTATGTTTTCTATTTTTCTTGATTATATAGAACAAAGAAAAAGAGAAGAAGAGATTATTAGTTTAAAAAGAATTTTTTTAGGCGGTGAGATACTGGCACCGGAACTGTTAAAGAAATTTAATGCATTAATTGCAGCAAAAAATAACACAAAATTATCTAATTTTTATGGACCCACAGAAGCTACTGTTGATACCACCTATTTTGATTGTGACGGGGAAATACCATATAAAAGTGTTCCCATCGGAAAGCCCATAAATAATGTAAAACTTTATATTTTGGATGATGAAAAACATTTACAACCATTGGGGATTCCGGGTGAATTGTACATCGGCGGTGAATGCCTTGCAAGAGGATATGTAAACCGGCCGGACCTAACGAGAGAAAGATTTGTTACCAATCCCTTTGATACCAGTGAACGGATGTATCGCACAGGGGACCTGGCCAAATGGCTTCCTGATGGTAATATTGAGTTTTTGGGGCGAATCGATAACCAGGTAAAAATTCGCGGATTCAGGATTGAACTTGGTGAGATTGAAGGGGTAATACGTGAGTATCCGTCAATAAAAGATGTAAAAGTTATTGTAAGGGTAATAAACAACGATTCCAGGCTTCTTGCTTATTATATTTCTATAGAAGATTTCGAGGAATCATCCCTGATCGATTTTATAAAGGAGCGGTTACCGGATTATATGATTCCCATGGGATTTAAGAAGATCGAATCATTTCCATTAAATCCAAACGGGAAATTAAATACAGGGGCATTACCTGATATTGAAAACGTTATGAACCGGTCCCGCTTAGAGTATAGAGCACCGGTTTCCGAAACAGAGAAGACGATAGCTGAAATGTGGGAAGAAATTCTTTCCGTGGAAAAAATCGGGATTCTGGATAATTTTTTTGATATCGGGGGTCATTCACTTTTAGCCATGAGACTGGTAGCAAAAATACAAGCCGAATTCGGGGTAGAAGTTTCTTTACAGGACTTTTTTAAAGAACCATTTATTAAGACTTTAGCAGAACAAATAGAGATACTTTTAATTTCAAAAGTAAATGTAAAACCGGTTACTATACAAGGCGAATTTGAGGATGGAGAGATATAATGATTACTGATTTCATATCATCACTAAATAACAGAGATATAAAACTCTGGGTAGAAGAAGATAAATTGAAATTTATTGCACCAAAAGGAATAATGACTCCGGAGATTAAACAGGAAATTCTTAATAAAAAAGAAGCGATCATAGCTTTTCTAAAAGAGCATTCCTCTAAAATAAACTTACTGCCCCCGGAAGTTCATCCGGTCTCACGGGATAAGGAAATCCCATTGTCCTTTAATCAACAGCGTGTTTGGTTTATTAGTCAAATGGATCCGAATAATGCGGCGTATAATAATCCGGTTGCAGTGAGGATAAAAGGAAACCCTGAGTCGTATATAATCAAGGAAGCTCTAAAACGTATGTTGCTTCGTCATGAAATACTCAGGACCAGTTTTTCTATTCATAACAGAAAACCGGTCCAGGTTATAAATAATGAAATGGATTTGTTTTTTCAGGAGAAAAAATTTGAAGGAGTATCGGCAGAAAAAGATCTTTTTGAGGAAATAAACAGGGAAATAAAAACCCCCTTTAATTTAAAAAACGGCCCCCTTTTTAAATCGTATCTGTATCAGCTTGGACCGAATGAATATATTTTTGTCCTGCTCATTCATCATATTATTTCCGACGGCTGGTCCCTTGGTATCTTTGTTAAAGAATTTTTTATCTTGTATGAAGCATTGACAAAAAACCAAACACCCGTACTGCCGGAATTAAAGATACAATACGCAGATTTCGCTCACTGGCAAAGAAATTGGCTAAAAGAAGATGTTTTGAAAGAAAAGATTCGTTACTGGAAAGAAAAATTAAAAGGCGAACTACCGGTCTGTGATATGCCTTTTGATAAGTCAAGACCTGCTGTCCAGACATATAATGGCCGTAATTATAAATGGCAAATTTCCTTTAAACTTACGGAAAAGCTGAATCAACTATCTCAAAACGCAGATGTAACCTTGTTTATGGTCCTTCTCACCGCATTCAATATTTTAATTTACCGTTATACCGGGGTTGATGATATTTGCCTGGGTATTCCCGTGGCAAACAGGGTAAGGCCGGAACTGGAAAATCTCCTGGGCTTTTTTGCCAATACCATAGTGATGCGAAGTGATATGTCCGGGGATCCGGTTTTTATACAGTTACTTAAGAAAATCAAACAGAATACTATCGAAGCATATACTCATCAGGATGCACCTTTTGAGAAACTTGTAGAAGAATTAAAACCGGAAAGGGATTTAAGCCGTTCTCCTATTTATCAGATTATGTTTGCTCTTCAAAATATTACTGTACCTCAATTACAGCAGAAGGATTTTTCTATGGAGATGCTGAATTTAGATAATGGAACAACCCAGAATGATCTTTCTGTTTATATCGAGGAAACTGAAAATGGGCTGGATGGAATTTCAGTTTACAATTCCGATCTCTTTTTTCATGACAGCATCGTTTCTTTAATGGAACACTTCACCCGGTTATTGGAAGGCATTGTGGAAGATCCGGAAAAACAAATATCTGAATATGATATTCTGACAGAAAAAACAAAGCAGTCATTTTCCCTTTGGAATAATACCAGGACTGATTTTCCCGGACCATCGACATTGTCGGAATTATTTGAATATGCTGCTGCAAGAAATCCGGACAACATAGCAATAATCTATAAGAAAAAAGAGATAACTTATGGTGAGTTAAATGAAAAAGCTCAAAAAATAGCAAATTTTATAAGGTCAAAATCTGACTCCACTGTTAATTATATCGGTCTGTGCATGGATCGTACTGATCTCTTATTAACAGGGCTGTTGGGGATTATTAAATCCGGTAATGCATATGTGCCTTTGGATCCTTTTTTCCCAATCGACCGGTTATCATATATTATTCAGGATACTGATGCGCCTGTCATTATTACTGAAGAAAAATATAGAGATTTTGTCCCTGCAAACGACCGTCACGTTATTTATTTAGATACGGATTGGGAAATGATTAACCGGCAGGAACAGATACCGTATAATGCGGTCAGGTCATCAAATGATTGCGCCTATGTTATCCATACATCCGGTTCAACGGGAAAGCCCAAAGGTGTTATGATCCCGCATTATTGTGTGGTGAATTTTCTAAAATCCATGGAGAAGAAACTTGGATTTTTGAAACAAGACAGGCTTCTTGCAGTAACAACCCTTTCCTTTGATATCTCTATTTTAGAGATTATGCTGCCTCTCACCACCGGTGGAACTATTATTTTAGCTGATAATGAAGATGTGTTAGATGGTAGACGGCTGGCAAATCTGTTGCGGGAAAAAAACGCCACTTTTATGCAGGCTACACCGGGAACATGGAGAGTGTTAATCGGTTCCGGTTGGAAGGGTATGGATAATTTAACTATGTTATGCGGCGGCGAAGCATTGCCCGATGGTCTTGCAAAGGAATTAATAAATATGGGCGCAAGACTTTTTAACATGTATGGTCCTACCGAGACAACCATCTGGTCTTCTATGACGCTAATAAAAGCAGATGAAAAGATAACTATCGGCACTCCTGTGGATAATACACAATTCTATATTCTTGATACTCATCAAAAAATGGTTCCTGTGGGAGTTACGGGGGAGTTATATATCGGAGGGTACGGAGTCGGAAAAGGGTATTTAAATCGTCCTGAATTAACAAAAGAAGTATTTATTCCCGATCCTTTTTCCGGGAATACCGGGAGCCGGTTATACCGGACAGGAGATATGGTCCGGTGGCTGCCGGATGGTAAAGTTGAATATATTGGCAGGATTGATAATCAGGTTAAAGTGAGAGGATACCGGATAGAATTGGGAGAAATCGAATCAGTATTGGGGGAATATCCCGGTATCCTGGAACTGGTGGTCATAGTCCGGGAAGATATTCACCAGGATAAAAGGATTGTCGCTTACCTTGTTGCAAAAGAGGAACCGGTTCCCGCTGAAACTCTCACAAATTATTGTTCAAAAAAACTTCCTGGTTATATGATACCTTCTGTTTTTATCTGGCTGGAAACCATGCCCTTTACTCCGAATGGAAAAATCGATCGCAAATCATTACCGGCACCTTCAACCAACCGGCCTGAACTCAATACCACATTTATTGTTCCTAAGACAGAAATGGAAAAGCAGATCGCAGGTATCTGGCAGGATGCATTAAAAATTGATTCAGTAGGGATTAATGACAATTTTTTCAACCTGGGGGGCCATTCCCTCCTCCTGGCAGAAGTTCATATAAGAATTCAAGAAATTTTAAACCGGGAATTCTCCATGATTGAATTATTCCAATACCCGACTATTTCATCCTTTGTAAATTATCTGAACAATAATCAAGATGAAGATAACAGTGAACAACAGATAGAAAGAATGAAAACAGGTAAAAATCGCTTAAGACAACAGCTGAACAGAAGAAGGAGCATAGGTACATAATG
>JAFGRV010000297.1 GCA_016934975.1 Spirochaetales bacterium
ACAGAGAAAAGAAAATGCATACAGAGCGATTATGAAACAAGTTTTTATTACGACAACTACCTTGACACCAACCGACACTTCACCGATAAACAATCCGTATACATCTGTGAAATCTGTAGTTTGAATACCTTTTGTAATCTTACTCAAAAATCTATAATTTTGACAACAGGCCGGTATTCGTTCCTCTACAGGGATGGAAAAATAGATTATCTTGAACAAGGAAAATAAAGGAGGCCTCACCTGTGGCAGGTTTGTTGAAAGGTTTATCTGAGGGAGGAGGGGAGTAACTACGAATAATTTGGGTAAGGCCATGCCGTTGAGATAACGGGATGCAGATGGAGACAGATAGTATGAAACTGTTATTTAAGATTTTGTGTTAACAGAAAATCCTGTAAAAAAATGAACGATTGTTAAACTATCAGCTTTAAAAATAAAAAATGGAATAATTAAGGAAAAGAGGAAGTTTGTTATATGCCTGACACCTTTACCGTTAAACAATCCGTTTACATCTGTGAAATCCGTAGTTTGAATACCTTTTGTCATCTGTTGCGGTCAGCTTTAGCATCAACCTTTCCATATTGACTATATTCGATATTATGTGTATATCTGAGAGAGGTGAGATTATGAATGATATAAAGATAGCGTTTTTTGATGCGAAGCCATATGATAAAGAATCCTTTGATTCTGAGAATTGGGATTCTCGGTATTCGATTACATATTTTGATTCCAGGCTTACTGAGCAGACAGTTTCTTTGACGAAAGGCTTTGACGTGGTATGCGCCTTTGTGAATGATACGATTAATGCTCCTGTTATTGCTGCTTTAAAAAATAATGGAATAAGGCTTATTGCCCTCAGATGCGCGGGATATAATAATGTGGATTTAAAACAGGCGTATAAAAATATTCATGTTGTCAGGGTTCCGGCTTATTCACCCTATGCGGTGGCGGAACACGCGGTGGCTTTAATGCTTTCCCTGAACCGGAAAATACACAAGGCTTATTCCAGAACACGGGATAGTAATTTCAGTATAAACGGATTTCTTGGTTTTGATATGCATGGAAAAACAGCGGGAGTTATCGGTACGGGTCATATCGGACAAATATTAATCTCCATTCTTAAAGGCTTTGGGATGAATGTTGTGGCCTATGATAAATTTCCGGATCATGAGAGAGCAGAGGAACTTCAATTTTCATATACCGATCTTGATACGTTATTAGGAACTTCGGATATAATTTCCATTCATTGCCCTCTTAATAAAGAAACTCATCATGTTATAAATGAAGTATCAATCTCGAAAATGAAAGATGATGTCATGATAATAAATACAAGCCGCGGGGGATTAATCGATACTAAAGCACTTGTGGAGGGGCTGAAGAGCGGGAAAATCGGTTCGGCAGGGCTGGATGTGTATGAAGAGGAAAGTGATTATTTTTTCGAGGACTTTTCATCCCACATTATTTCAGATGATATTCTTGCGCGGTTACTGACGTTTCCCAATGTCCTTATAACGTCGCACCAGGGTTTTTTTACGAAAGAGGCTTTGAGTACCATCGCGAAAACCACCTTGAACAATATTGCGGATTTTATTAAAAATGACAGTCCGGAAAATGAAATCTGTTACCGCTGTGATTCTGTCAGCTGTAGACGAAAAAAGGAAGGGAAATGTTTCTGAATAAACGAAAAAAAATCGTATTTATTTGTATATTAACCTGTCTCACACTGACTATAACTTTTTTTACGGCTGAAATATTCATACGGATTGCTGCTCCCGTACCATTGGTTAAATACTCGTACTCACCGACTCTTAAATGGGAGCCGGTTCCCAATTCCCGTTTTTCTTATTTTGATTTCAGGAACAGGAAAAAATCATATTCTAATGTTATCTCATATAATTCCAACGGGTGCCGGGGGAAAGAGCGGGTAATACCGAAACCGGATAACATATTCAGGATTGTGTGTCTGGGGGATTCTTTTACCGAAGCATTACAGGTACCGGAAAATACAATGTACACGACATTATTGGAGAATCTTTTAAATAACCCGGGGGGGATCTCTTCCAGAACAGTCGAGGTTGTGAATCTTGGTATAAGCGGGCAGGGGATCGTGCAGCATTATATCAATTTTATCGAGCGTGGAATGGCTTATGAACCGGACCTTGTTATTGAACAATTGTGTATAAATGATTTTATTGATGATGAAACCATAACAACCGCACACCTGGATGATTCCACTCATAATGTAATCATCGTACCGGAAAAAAAGAATTTCTTTGCTCTTATGGGAATTTATATAAAAGATTTTTTAAAAAATAATTCCGTATTTTATAATTTTATTCAATCCAGGTTTATTCTTTCCGAGAGAGCTCAATTTCTTGAAGAGGAAAAAGAAATCCTCCTGGCCCTTTCCAGGGAGAAAGCAGGTAAAATAACAATTCCTCCTCATAGATTGATGAGAAGCTCCGGTTTTATTATGGCCCTGGGAAAAAAATGCAGGGAGAGGGGGATATTATTTGTTCCTTTTTCTTTTGTCATGCCCCCGGAAGTTGCCCATGGGGATACATTACGCTCTCTTTATAAAAAAATGAATAATCCTTTTATTGAACAATTGTCGCCGGTATTAGCTGCCGGGGGAATAACTTTGTATGATTTTACCGGATCCTTTGTTGAAAAGGAAGAAAAAGGGGAGTTTACGACAATTGAATCCGACGGGCATTGGAATAAAACAGGCCACGAAGTCGTTGCTGCATCTCTGAAGGATGTACTTCTCAGGATTACCGGCGATAATTAAGACAACTAATGAAACATCTAAGGAGATTCAATTCAGATATTCAACTAACATCTCCGTATAGTTTTTGTTTATATAAAAGAAATCAATCCCATTCTCGTAGAATTTGGAACCTAAATCCAGGCTCCACATTACCTTGCCTTTTATTTTTAATTTTTCCCTGCCGGGGAGTGAGATTTCCAGGGTAAGAAATTTCCCCATTTCCAGGGGTTCGTGGGTTGTAATGCAAATACCCTTATCCCGGACATTCTTTACTTGTGCCTTTATCTGTTTTTTTAAATTTACAATGACTTCCACCATGATCCTCGGTAAATTATTTTTTCTTCTCACCCGTTATTACTCCTTTTTCCGGCTGATTTTTTCGAATCAATCTATTTCAAATTTTATACAATTCTCTCCGAAAGGCAAGCAATAAATTCGTTTTCCCGAAAAATATTATTTCCTGACCTGAGAGAGAAAAGAAACTGTTGCATTATTCAGGTTGCGGGGTTATTCTTGATAATACTAATCATAAGGATTATAGACGAATGATTCTTTATGAGTTTCTGGATATATTTTTTATAGTTTTTCATACACTCTTCACCCTCTTCGGCACCTTCGGGTGGATTTGGCGGAAAACACGAAAGCTCCATCTTTTTCTGATTCTCCTTACCGCCGGGTCATGGGTCGGACTGGGATATATCTTCGGATTGGGCTTCGGGTATTGCCCTTTTACCGACTGGCATTGGCAGATAAAAATAAAACTGGGACATCATTATTTGCCCAGGTCATATATTAAATACCTCATTGATTTATTTACCGGTTGGGACGTGGACCCGGATCTGGTTGATGCCGGGGTTGTTATTATATTTATCATTGCTCTTCTCCTTTCTGTCATCCTGAATATCCGGGATTTTATTAAGAAGAAACGGAAAACCCAATTGAAAAGAAGATGAATTGAAAGGGATTATCAGCACATAACCGGAATCCCTCTTTTGTTAATGGCAGCGGTTTTTTCATTGAACAGGAAGTCCATATATCAACCTTGTCTTTATGGAATGTATACTCCAGTTTTCCTTTCCAGGAAGTAGCTTCATTTATAAAAAGACTGTTTTGTAGTGAAAGGCTGTGGTTTTGTTTACACCATTCGAATCCCGCGGTTATTTTTGTTTCAAAGGTTGATGTTTCATCGATTGAAAGAGAAATCGCACTCTCTATTTCTATTTCCGGGTTTGTATACCCGAATGCCAGGGTGAGTTCATGAGTTTCTTCTTTTGTATTGTTTTCATCAAAGGACAGGGATGATTTTTCACGGACCATGAGGTCGATTTCCTCTTTTTTTCTCAGGGTGTGAGCTGCCGTCAGTTTTCCATCGATAGTGTTTGATGTGTCAAGATGATCCCGGGGAACCGGGGAGGGATGATTAATATCAAGATAAACCATGAGTTCTCCTTTTAACCACGCAACCGGCGACCACTGAACCGACCCCCCGGTGCGGACCATTTTCTCTGTGGATGACCCCCCGGGTGTCACATAAGAGGGGGAACAATAGCCGAAGACGGAAGAGAGGGTGACTTTATTAAGCATGGCTGCTATATAACTATGGATAAAAAATCCCGGGATGATGAGATCCCCCGCCGAAAGGCTCCCGGAGATTGATATTTCCAGATGGTGTGTTTGAAGACGATTTTTCATGGAAAGATGTGAGAGTGTACCGTCGGGAAACTGATGTTTCGGTGAAAACCAGGAATCCACGGGAGCGGGCTGTAAAGGCCGGGATAGGGAGAGGAGGAGGTCTGTTTTTAAACTCTCCCGGCAGGTAAGACTGACCTTTGTCCCGAAAAAATAAGGAACGTCCTCCCCTGTTTGAAAAAAGAGGGAGCACATATCCGGGATGAGGATGAGATTAAGAAACCTTTTGGGGCCTGGTTCAAAGGTTTTTTTTAGTCGTAATTCCGTCTTTTCCTGATAAACCGCACTCTGTGGAGAGTATCCCAGGGGATTGTTGATTTCCGTAAAAAGCCCGCAGGTATACATCGGTCCGAAGGAAAAAAGGAAAGTGGTAATGCCGAAAGTAAGGTGATGTTCTTCCGTGGTCTTTGATTCATCTATAAGAAATAAGGCAAGATTGTCCATGGCATAATAAAGCCGGACCCTGAATTCCGAGTTTTCATGTATCTCGCAATGCATGCTTTGGGCTTCTTCCGTAAAACCGGGGGTACTCCATAATAAAAGAAAGAATATCATAGGTGAAATCATGATTATTTGTTTTTTCATAGGGGAAGATGTGCAAAACCCGTGCCGTAAAATTGATTCGAAAGGCCTCCTCATTTACATTTATTTACAGAAATAGTGAGCCGGAAGTGAAAATGATGAAAAAAAAGCTTGATTGTCGTTGTAAATTGTTGTATGATGCAACAATTTGAAATAGCAATTAAGGAGTAAGGTAAAAATGAAAGACAAGATGAATGATTTTTTAAGTGTTACCAGAGATTTAATGAAAAAATTCCACATCATTAACCGTGAACAGCGGTATTGTCATAAAATCACCCTGTCCCAGGGCTATGCCATAAGTGTTCTTGCGCAAAAAGGAAAAATGAGCATGAGTTCCTTAAGTCAGGAACTTGGGGTTTCCCCGAGTACCATGACAAGAATTGTGGATGTCCTTGTGCGGGAGAATATTATTACCCGGGCTGTGGAATGTGATGACCGCCGTCAGGTCTGCGTGGAATTGACGGATTATGGCCATGAACTTCACGCCTCCCTGGAGCAAAGCTCTACCGAATATTTATCACTTTTTCTTAAAGCGCTTCCCGAGGATAAGCAGGAAGATGTCATCGCGTCCCTTATGCTGCTCAATAAAGCGATCGGCGAGGTCTGCCCTCCCTGACCTTTTTTTCATGCTCCCCGGTTCCTCCTTTTCTCTTGACATCCTCATTTTTTTGCATAGAATTCATATCAGTCTGTATTTGTCAGTAAGCTTACCGGGCAAGGATTTCCGTATGGTCCTGCAGTGCTTTCCGCCTTGAAAGAGTCGCGGGAAAGTATGCTGAAGCTTACGTGAATGCAAACTAGCCGAACGGATGACAGGGGTTCGATTCCCCTATTAGTGTAAACTGATTCGTCTAGTGGCAGGACATTCGTTTCCAAAAGTGAAGGTTCGAATCCTTCATCAGGCTTCGGCCTGATTGGCGGAACGGTAGACGCAATAGACTGATAATCTATCTTTTTACGTGTAAGTGGCGGTAAAGAAGGGTTGGTCTTCCATGAAGGCTTCGGCTTTTGTGTAAGAACAATTGTATGTGCTTTGCAGGAAGGCGGATGATGGATCCGGCCATCCGGCTGCGGCTTGCGGGAAACAGGTATGGTGACCCGGCATATTCAGGTGCCGGGAGGCATAGGTGTTGAACATGGCCCCAACCGGAAAAGAGGTTTCCACCCCCCTTGCTCCGTACATCCGATTGAGACCCTCTTTACTTCCGCTTATTTTTATGAAACCAGGAGGACCGGATGATTATAAAGAATGATGAACGGGGATTATTATTTAAAGACGGGAGTTATGTAAAACACCTGAAACCGGGGAATTACTTTTATTTCGGTTCTCATAAGAATAAAATAACAGTTCTCGATGTGAATAAACCCTTTGAAACGGAAAAGGATATTTCGGTTTTTCTGGGAGATGAGGAGCTTAAAAAAGAACTTGATATCCTTGATGTCAGGGATAATGAGATAGCTCTTTATTATCAGGATGGGAAATTTGTGAGGATTTATACCTCCGGGAAATATGCCTTCTGGAATGTATTAAAAAAGAATACCTTTAAAATCCTCGACAAGAATAACCCCGAGTTGGATGATACAATTGAACGCTCTTTGTTTTCTCATCCGGCTTTCGCCAATCGTTACACTCTCCTGGAAGTCTTTAATTTTGAGAAAGGACTTCTCTTCTATAATAATACCTTCCAAAAATTACTCGATCCCGGGAGATATTATTTTTTAAACGGGAATATCGCCGTTACCGCGCTAAAAGCGGATCTGCGGCGTCAGCAAATGGATGTGGCGGGGCAGGAGATCATGACGGAAGATAAAGTCACTTTGCGCCTTAATTTTGTCTGTCATTTTGTCATTGTAGATCCCATAAAGACCTATCTTGAGACAAAAGATTTCCAGACTCAGGTTTATAATCTGCTCCAGCTCATTTTACGGGAGTATGTAGGGTCCATGAAACTGGACGAGCTGCTGCGGAAGAAAAAAGAGATCGGGGATTTTGTTCTTGAACAGCTGAAGCAGCAGAGTGACGTATTTGGTATCGAGTTTCTCTTTGCCGGATTAAAGGATGTGATTCTTCCCGGTGAAATCAAGACTATTTTAAACACGGTGATTCTGGCGGAAAAAAAAGCCCTGGCAAATGTCATTACACGAAGGGAAGAAACGGCATCTACCCGGAGTCTTTTAAATACCGCAAAATTGATGGATGAAAACAAAACCCTCTACCGCTTAAAAGAATTTGAAGTCCTGGAAAAGATCTGTGAAAAAATAGGAAATATTTCCCTTATGGGAGGGGGATCTTTGATTGAGCATTTGAGCGCCCTTTTTACTGCCCGGAAAGAGGAATAATTCTAACTATTCGGCTACCAGTAGTTCGCATTATGGCGCCCCCTCCGGGCCGGGCTCTTCGCTTCAGATTCCTTATTAAAACGCTTCTGCATTTTAATTTAGCATAACCGGATAATGTCCGGTTATGCACGGTTTAGTTTTATATGGTTTAAAAGAACGGCTCTGTCGCCGCCGCCCTTTTAAACTGTAAACCTGCGGGATTTTCGCTACGATCCCTGGCGCAATTGGTCACATCATATCAGAATTGCTGTCCACTATCAGCAAATCTAAATGTATAAGAAATTTAACCACAGAGACGCCTGGGCGTCTGAACACGGAGCCTGCGCAAAGAGGCCAACGCACACGGATATAAATTTCAACTATTCTCTTGCATCATTTGTTGGTGAGCTAAAAAAGAGGGAAATTGTGTATGAAAAACGGAGAACGCAGAGAGACTGGCATCGCGTATTGTATAGACACAATTCTTCCCATTCCTTTTATCAGGAAAAATCTTAATTGCAGATTCGAGAAATTCCATAAGTTTTAAAAAGGTGCTTTCGCTCCCTTCCATGAGAAAAAAATAGCATTAAAAAAAATAATTAATACTTTATATTTGTTATGTATTTATCCGTGTGCGTGGATTTGTGCGCAGGCTCCGTGTTCAAGGCTCCCCGGAGCCTTCCGTGGTTCTTTAAAATTTTTTACTTTGAGAATTGCTGGTCCACTATAAAAATTACTTTTCATTTTCTAAAAAATAGTATATACTCATCCCTCCAAGAAAATAATTGGAAATTAATATATATCCTGAGGAGTTCAAAAATGAAAAAATTACTTTTATTAAATTTATTAGTTTATTTATTTTTTTCCTGCACTTTGGAAAAGGAAAAATGTTTTATTGATCTGAAAATTGAAAATGATACACCGAGTGCCATTGAATTCTATACACAACCAGTTAATTCTCCTTCGGAAGAATGCATAAATCATGGAATAATAGAAACCCATAAAACCAAAATTTTTAAAAAAGAAAGGATGTCGGGAGAAACATATCTCATGTGGTATGTTGATTTTGTAACAGGGTATATTTATCCTGCGAGTGAAGTATATATCGCCCCCGGGCAGGATTATCAGATGACAATAAGTACTCCCAGTAATGTTCCAACGACACCAACTCCGGTTCCGCGAGCGAATATAACAATTAATAATAATTCTTCCTGGAATTTAGATATTAGTATCGGGGGGTTATCAGCAGGAATTCTGGATGCGGGAAAAAGTATGTCTTGTATAAAAGATATAGGTCATTATGCCCTTTTAGCCAGGGTGAATACTGATAAATACTGGTCGGAAAATATTAATTTAAATACCACAGGCTACACCTGGAATTTAAATACAAATGCAGAACCATACCCGCCTGGAAATTTCCGTATCTGGAATTTTGAAAATAATTTCGGAGATCAAATGGGGATTGATGATTGGGCAGAAACGGTTGATGTAACATGTGCAATAGCCTACAAAAAATTCGGAAATTTTAGCTTAATGTCAAATTCGAATGCAACCGGACATTTAATTAAGGAGAATTGCTGGACAGTAGGGAATTCAATCTCCTTTGGCGCGTGGGTTTATATTGAAAAAGCGGATTCCGGTTCGATTTATTTGGGTGTTAATTATCACGATGCGATTTCCGGCAGGTCTTACGAACTCATGATATTTATAGGGGGTGCGGCAGTAACTTTTTTTATTACCGAAGGAAATGAGACTGTTCAAACAGATGCTTTACAACTGAATGTAATAGATAATGTCTGGCATTATGTTGCGCTATCCTATAATGCGGTGAATAATATGTTGTATGGAGTTGCCGATAATGAAATAAAGAGTGTTCTGGGAAATGCCTATGGCAATCCTGAAAGTAACTGGACCACGGGAGTCGGGAATTTCTATATTGCGGTAGAAAATTGGGGTGATATGGATGAAACCTGCTATGTAGATGAAGTGGTTTATATTCCTAATCAACATATCGATCCCGGGATTTTTGTGAATCACTACAATCATGGGATGCCATGGGGTGAGGAATATATACCATAATTATGGGAGTATTAACCGATTATAATGACTGGGCGAATATCGACCTCGTTTTTATACGTGGCAGGGGCGGGGAGGAAGAAGGTGCGGGACCGGAGACAAGAGCGATTGTTCCGGACGGACCTGTGGGGGATGAAATGGAGCCGATTCATGTGGAAACCCTCCGGTTACCCGAAGAACCGGGAAAGTAAGTTGATATGGGTAAAAACAGACCATTCAATGTAATAACAGACACTATTCTGGCGGCTGCCGTTCGTTTGACGGCAGCCGGTTGTATCTTCATTATTCTTATAACGTGTATGATTGTCTCATGTAAAGAAGAGGTATTTCCTCTGAATCTTGTGATATCCGGAATCACCGGGGAGACTTTATCCGGGGATATTGTGACGATGGAAGAAAAACAGAAGGAACTCCGGCTGCTGGTCCGGGGTGAGGCAACAGCCCAGACACTATCAATCTCACCATGGAAAGACTTCGGGGTGTTTAATGATCTTCCGTATACTATCGAGGCCCGGCAGTATTATGAGCCCGGCGGTCCCATAAAGACCCTGAAATTCTTTCAGAATTCCGGCCTGGTTGTCCTGATATGTGATAATGTGGAGAGACTGCCCGCGCCTTTGGGGGAGGTTCGTTTGCTGCCGGGGAAAACAATAAAAGGAAAAGAATCGTCGAACAGGACCTGGGTGAATATAGTGGTAACGACCGGTCAAACTGAAAAAACATTGGCCCCGGGTAACTCCTGTGACATAGCCCTTGGTGAAACTAAATGGAAAATGGTTCTTGTCGGCGCGTCTATACCGGCAGATAAAGGCGGTGTATTGTCCGGTAAAAAAGGAATTTCTCCGGAAGAGGGAGAACCGGAGGGAATTGCATCCGAGGATTCCCCGTTTGCAGTGGACTGTATTATTTACAAAAGTGAGTAAGGATTTTTTTTACCCATGAAATCCCGGTCTTTCTGAGCTGAATATAAAAAGCAGCGACATTATACCTTTTTCTCTTGAGCTTTTTTATGTGACAGGGTAACATATTTTCATACCTGTAACGGGGTGGAATCCTGTGGAATAAGAAGTATAAGGTGTGAATAAAAACAAATTCTTGCTTTACCTTCATGTAGTATGCTCATTATTTTTCTTTATCCGGGAGATTCTTCTTGGGGAAAATCTTACTCCAGTTACTATTCTTTGTTCAATTGTTTATTTCATTATAATACTGCTTCCGGCGGTTTTTTCATCGACCATTGTAAAAATTGTTTTGTACGGTGTTCAGTTATGCGGCATCGTTTTTGCATCAATCTTTATTCCTGAAATCCTGGTGCTTATGCCATTACATATAACGAGGATTATCGCCCTTTTTTCTCTTTCACCTGTTATTGAGTTTTGTATCCTTGCGATACCTGTTTTTTTTGTCGCCCGGGAATATATGTTCTTCTCCCTCGTATCTTCTTTTCTGGTTTTTTTTGTTTACAAAATAATAGCGGAATATGATAAGAGTGCCCTCATGCGTGAACAGAGGATCGATAAACTGGAATCGGATAACCAGATCCTGAGTAGAAAAATCAGCAGGCTCATGGAGCTGGATCGTGAAAAAGAATTGCTTATTAAGCTTGAAGAGCGGAACCGTATCGCCCGGAATCTTCATGATGAACTCGGGCATACGATTACGGGAAGTATTGTGCAGCTGGAAGCGGTAAATACAATTATCAGGGACGAACCGGAGAAGGCGGAGAGGATGATCGGGACGATTGCTTCGGTATTAAACAAAGGAATGAATTCCATCCGCCGGGGATTAAAAACCTTAAAACCGGATTCTCTTCAGATCGGAATGCACCAGGTAAAGCAACTCCTCGGGAATTTTGAAAGGCGGACGGGGATTGCGACACAGGTGAAAACCGGAGGCTCTCTGTCCGGTATATCGTCGAACCACTGGCAGGTGGTGTTGATGAATCTTAAGGAAGCCCTCACCAATATGCTTAAGCACGGCAAAGGGACGGAGGTGGTTGTCGACATTAATGTATTTAATAAAATAATCAAAGTTGGTATTAAAGATAATGGCCGGGGGTGTGAGTCAATCCGTCCGGGAATGGGAATAATGGGAATGGAGGAGCGTACAAAAGAAGCCGGGGGAACTCTCATTCTTGACGGTTCCGATGGTTTTGCCATTATCATGATTTTTAAAAAAGGAGACGAACATGGCGATCCGGGTATTAATAGCAGATGACGACCCTCTTATCCGTGAAGGTCTGGAAATTATTCTGGGAAAAGACGAGGAGTTCAAAGTCGTGGCTTCTGTTCAGGATGGAAAACAGGCTGTGGATGCATGTATTTCCGGCAGGGTTGATGTGGCGTTAATCGATATTCGAATGCCCGTACTGAATGGTGTGGAAGCCGTCAAACAAATAA
The DNA here is from genome assembly GCA_016934975.1 of Spirochaetales bacterium. Lineage (GTDB taxonomy): Bacteria > Spirochaetota > Spirochaetia > SZUA-6 > JAFGRV01 > JAFGRV01. The sequence continues at coordinate 11,833 of JAFGRV010000297.1, forward strand.
CACAACACTCGGAAACGAAAACCATTATTTTGACAACCTTCGATGAAAACGAGCTTGTCCATGAGGCGGTAAAGAACGGGGCGAGGGGGTATCTTTTAAAAGGGAAAACAGCCCGGGAAATCAAGGATGCAATTAAACTGGTGTTTGGCGGGAGTTCGGTGTTTCAGGATTCGGTCTTCGATAAATTGCAGGCCGGTGCAGGACCATCTCACATCGATGAATCGAAGTTTACCGGGCGGGAGATTGACGTTATAAAACTTATCGCGGAAGGATACTCGAACAAGGAAATCGGGGAGGAGCTTTTTTTATCCGAAGGAACAATTAAAAATTATATTTCCTCTATACTTTCAAAGCTTAACCTTAAACAGAGGACACAAATAGCGGTGTATTATCTAAAGGGGAAGATGTAGGAGGCAATTAAGTAAATTATCTCTATTTTAATTTTAATTTCTCCATCCGGGCATTATGAGATAAAGACTGTATTGCTATGTCATTAAAAAAATGTTATAATTATGGCAATAGTTTCGCCATAATGGAGGCAAATATGGCATTTATAGGAAGATTTTTACAGAAGAATAGTACAAGTTTTTTTCTGTTTGGGCCGCGGGGGACAGGAAAAACGACATGGCTCAAGGAAATATATAATGATGCATTATATATAGATTTATTGTCCCCGGATGTTTTTCGGAGGCTATTGGCGAAACCGGAGCGATTACATCAACTCATAGGAGGTAATCCGAATCGAAATGTTATAATCATAGATGAAATCCAGCGTGTTCCTGAATTATTAACTGTGGTGCATCAATTAATAGAAGAAAATAAAAAATATCAGTTTATCTTAACAGGATCATTTTCAAGAAACTTGAAGTCCAATTATAGTTTAAAAAGGTGTTCCTCCAGGAAACTAAAGCGTTCCGGAATCGATCTGTTGGCCGGAAGGGCGCTGAATATAACTATGCATCCATTTATAGCAAGTGAATTGGGAGATCATTTTAATTTTGAAAACTCCTTAAACAATGGGATGCTGCCTCTTGTTTTCAATGCGAAAGATAAGGCAATTACCTTGGAAAGCTATATTACATTGTATATCAAAGAAGAAGTACAGCAGGAAGGAATTATTAGAAATATAGGCAATTTTACCAGATTTTTGGAATCTATTAGTTTTTCCCATGGCAATGTTCTTAATGTCGCTGAGGTTGCACGAGATTGTGAAGTGAGCAGAAAAACAGTAGAAGGCTATATAGCAATATTGGAAGATCTTCTTTTATCTTTTACCCTCCCTGTATTTTCTAAACGGGCAAAACGGATATTGATAAAACATGAAAAATTTTATTTTTTTGATGCAGGGGTTTTCCGTTCTCTTCGTCCCGGGGGGCCATTGGATTATCCTCATGAGATAGATGGTGTCTGTTTGGAAGGCCTGGTTGCTCAGCATCTCCGGGCATGGATATCATATTCGTCCGGGAAACATACTCTCTATTTTTGGAGAACAAAATCCGGAAATGAGGTTGATTTTATTCTCTATGGAGAAAAGAGCATCTTGGCAATAGAAGTAAAGAATTCGGCTAAAATTCATAAAAAGGATTTGTCCGGCCTAAAAGCATTTAAAGAAGATTATCCTCAAGCGCAGTGTTTTCTCCTTTACCGGGGAAATGAACAATTAAAAATGAATGACATTTATTGTATACCCTGTAAACGATTTCTCATGTCTCTTGTTCCGGGAAGGGAGATCGAAGCGGGATGTATTTGAATATTATAAAATAATTTTTTAAAACATGACTTTCGTCACTTCCGAAAGGTTCTTTCGTCACGGCCGAAAGTGACTTTCCGTACTTACGCTATCTCCTCCTCATCCATTATATTTAACATAGCATACAGAAATAATGATAAGGAGGATACTGTATATGATCCGGATCGAAGGGCTTACGAAAAAATTCGCCGAGGTAACGGCTGTGAATAATGTTTCTCTTACCATTGAAAAAGGGGAAATCTTCGGGCTTCTCGGACCGAATGGCGCGGGCAAGACCACCCTTATCAATATTCTTTGTGGTCTCCTGCCCCTGACAAAGGGATCGGTCTTTATCGGCAACTACGATATCAAAAAAAATATTCATCAGGTTAAAAAGATAATCGGTGTGATTCCCCAGGACCTGGCAATTTATGATGATTTAACAGCCTACGATAATGTAAAGTTTTTTGCCGGTCTTTACGGGATAAAGGGCCGGGAATTAAAAGATGCCGTGATGAATACCTTGGCGTTTACAGGGCTCGAAGATTCGGCGAAAAAATATCCCAAAACCTTTTCCGGGGGAATGAAACGGCGCTTGAACATCGCCTGCGGACTCGCCCATGGACCGGAAATTATATTCATGGATGAACCGACAGTGGGTATCGATCCTCAATCCAGGAATTACATTCTGGAAGCGGTAAAAAAAATAAACAAACAGGGCTGTACAATTATTTATACGACCCATTATATGGAAGAGGCCGAATCCATATGTTCACGAATCGCAATCATTGACCATGGCAAAATTATCGCACAAGGTACAAATGAAGAACTAAAGGTTCTCATCAAAGATAAGAGCAGATTTATTATATCCATGAAATCGGATTATTATGTTGATGTAAAAGAATTAGCCGGGATCCACGGGGTCCTTAACGTAGAGACCCTTGGAAACAAGGTGTTCATTGATAATGACCAGGGGATAAACAATCTTACACAAATATTATCCTATTTTACTGCACATAATATACAGATGAGTAATCTGGAATTGGACGCCCCCAACCTGGAAGCGGTATTCCTTACCCTTACCGGAAGAACACTGAGGAATTGAGGATGTCCCGCAACCCCAAACAAGGTTGTCCAATAACCTCCTTACACTATATATGGGGGTTTTGATTAAACTTATACGCTATATATGGTATGATTGTAGAACAATTTTGTCACAATAGAGGTTATTGGACAACCTAAATTAGTGCTTTCACCGGCTGTTTTTTGTTAGAGACACAAAAAAGGAGAAGCTATATGACTATTGTGCATATTGCCTGGAAATATATTATTCAGAATATCAAACGTCCCATAGGGCTCGGCCTGCTCATTCTTGGGCCAATTTTCCTTATATTTATTCTCGGCCAGGCCTTTTCGGTCATTTTTGCTCCCGGACAAGTTTCCCTGGAGATGGACATCGGCTTTTACAGCCGGGAAAAAGGGGCGTTTTATTCCGGATTCAGGACATACATTCGCCGCCTTGAAGTAAATAAAATTCGCGGACATGAAACTGCAAGTATTGAGGATGGAGAAGCAAAGACCAGCGAGGGAATCTATCAGGCCTTTGTAATTCTTGATGAAAAACAAAAAAATTGCGAAGTAGTTGTGAATAATAATAGCGGCCTGAAGGCCGGTATAATAGAAGGAATCCTCAAGGGATTTTCAGACCAATTTCATTTTTATGAACTCATTGCCCGTTATAAACCCGAAGCTCTCAATTCTGTCCTTACGGTAAAAGAATCGGATTTTGTTATCCGGACGGCCTTGGATGCTTCACGGCGTCCCCGGGCTATTGATTATTTTGGCATCACCATTCTTACCATGGCCATACTTTTCGGTGCCATATTCGGTTCTTCTCTTGTTGAACGGGAAAAAACAGTAAGAACCCTCGATCGTATTTATGTTGCCCCGGTAACTAAAATGCAATTTCTCCTCGGCACCTGTATCGGTATCTTAACACTCTTATTATTCCAGCTGGGAGCTGTTTTTATGACATTGAAATATATCCTGGGTATTTATTATGGTGAAAATAGTATTACCGTGTTTATTTTATTACTCTCTGAAAGTTTTTTTGCCCTGGCCCTTGGAATCGGGTTTGCCACTCTCTTTAAAAACAGTAAAGCCTCAATCGGATTTTTGAATTTCCTCATCCCGGTGATGATTTTTCTGGGTGGCGGATACATGAAACTGCCGGATACGAAGCTCTTTGAAATCCTCTCTGCTTTTTCTCCTTTGGGATGGATTAACAAAGCCCTCTTTGAAATGATTTATAGTACCAGTCATATCTATTATGTACCTGCCGTTGTTATCTGTATAGCGGGGGGTGCCTTGTTACTCGGAATTTCCGGACTCAAATTCTCAGGGAGGAGATCACTATGAGAACATTATTACTCATTACAGCCAATTTTTTAAAATTGACCCTTTATAAAAAAATTAACTATCTGTTATACCTGGCAGCCCCCATAGCAAGTTTTCTGATTGTCTTCCTTATTTTCGGAACGACCTCCTCCGGGGGAGTATCAGTCGGGTATAGTAATAATGATGATGGGGAGATAGGTGCCGAATTAATCGCCTATCTTCAAAAAACGGAAAAAAATAAGATAATACAGGTTGATGAAGAGGAGTTGGAAAGCCGTATTATCGAGGGCAAAATCGTTATGTCACTGGTTATTCCCGAAAACTTTTCAGAAAAATTGCTTTATGGAGAACATCCTGAAATCAGGCTTTCTTCTCTACAGGGTGAAGGTGCCGATGTATTTATTCAGGGAGAGATAAATTATTTCATGAACAGTCTGTTAAAACTCAAAATCGCGGCAGGAACTGATAAAAAAGTCTTCACGGAAATGTACGATGAGTTTTTAAAAAGCAGTAATTCGATAAAGATCCGGGAGGTCCGTGATCCGGGGACACAGAAGATAGTCGGTTCAATGGGCCTGGGATTCTTTTTGTATATCCTGTTGATGCAGGCAACGGTCATTACAGGACTCATGCTTACGGAAAAACAGAACAGGACATTTTTTAGAATCCGCATTGCCCCGGTACGAGAAGTTATATATTCTCTCGGAAATATGCTCGCCGCATTTATCATCCTTGGATCTCAGATTGTGTTTACATTTTTTATCATTCTCTGTATTTTTAGAATAAATCTTGGTCTTTCTCTATTTGCTGTCATTCCTCTTCTGCTGGCATTCAGTATCGCAGCCATTGGTTTCGGGATTATGGTGACCGCAATCGCCGGGTCGACGCTTCAGGCGGCATTACTATCAAACCTTGTCATCATAATCACATCCATTCTTGGAGGATGCTTCTGGCCCTTAAGTTTTATGCCTGATTTCCTCCAATATATCGCGGGAATATTTCCCCAGAGTTGGACCATGCGGGCTATTGAAAAACTCCAAAGCGGGGCTTCATTGTCTTCCACCGGGTTTACCATACTCCTCCTTATCTCCTTTGGCGGACTCTTCATATCAGTCTATGCATATAAAATGAAACATGGTAAAAATATCCGGACCATAACCTGATGCAAGAGGTGTTGCTACGGAATAATAGCGAAACGCAGGTTCACAAGAAATCAAGAATTTTCATAACGGTAACCTTGTTATAAATTAATTATTTGGGTTGCGGGCGCAGCCTGCGTAATGATTTTTCAGATTAAGATTTTGTAAAATCCGGGAAATGAGTGTAATCTGTGGTTAACTCTTGTTAGATTATAAGAAAATCGAAATTCATAGACAAGAAAATAGAAGATTTTATAGCTGTTCAATAGAGTTATGACTTGGGTTGGAATCCTGTTTTTACAGAAGAATAATTTATTTTTCTATAAAAACTATTGACAGTTTTTATTTTCTGTTATAGTTTTAGTTAAGCAATGTGATTGTTGAAGTAAATATATGAAAAAAACAGGCATTACATTAATAACACTATTAAGTTTACTCCTTACTCTACTAATAAGCGAGCTTCTAGGCTTGCTAAGGAAAATCTCGGTAGTGGCAAATGGGTGCCTGGGGTTACAAGGAAGTAACATGTAACCGGACGGCAGATAAAGAACAAAGCCCGCTACTGAGAATACTCGGAAGCGGGCTTTTTTTTTAAAAAATTTTTGATACAATAAGGAGGAAAAAATGCCAAAGTATCAACCATTTCCAAAAGTCGGGCTTAAAAACAGAAAATGGCCGGAAAACAGTATTCTTAAAGCGCCTTTGTGGTGTAGTGTGGATCTACGCGATGGTAATCAGGCATTGGCGACACCAATGAAGATTGATGAGAAACTGAAACTATTTCAACTGCTTATTGATATCGGAATTAAAGAAATTGAGGTAGGCTTTCCATCTGCATCGCAGATTGATTTTGATTTTGTAAGGACACTCATCGAAGAAAACCTTGTACCCGATGATGTGTGGCTTCAGGTACTTACTCAATCAAGGGAGCACCTGATTAAAAGAACTTTTGAAAGCATTGCCGGGGCGAAAAAAGCGATACTTCATTTTTATAATTCGACGTCGCCGCTTCAGCGTAAAGTGACATTCAAAATGTCGAAACAGGAGATTAAAGAGATCGCACAAAAAGGAGCGAAGTATATCAAGTCTCTGATTCCAACTGTAAAGGGTACGGAGGTCCGGCTGGAATATTCGCCGGAAAGTTTCTCTGATACGGAGCCGGATTACGCTCTTGAGGTATGCGAAGCAGTCATGGATATCTGGCAGCCCACGGAAGAGAATAAAATCATCCTTAATCTTCCGGATACGGTTCAGTGGTCGACACCGAATATCCATGCGGACCAGATCGAATGGTTCATTACTCATATGAAAGAAAGAAATAAAGCTATTATTTCTTTACATACGCATAACGACAGAGGCACCGGAGTGGCGGCGACTGAACTGGCACTTTTAGCCGGAGCAGACCGTGTGGAAGGAACACTCTTTGGTAATGGTGAGCGTACCGGGAATGTCGATTTAATAAATGTTGCATTAAATATGTTTGCGAATGGGATTGATACGGGACTTGATTTCAGTGATATTATGAAGATAAGAAAAGTATATGAAGAGTGCACCGGAATGTCGGTGCACGAGAGACATCCCTATGCAGGAGACCTTGTTTTTACGGCTTTTTCCGGATCCCATCAGGATGCTATAAAAAAGGGTTTGGATTTACGGGAAAATATAAGTGAATCGGATTCAAAATGGGAAGTTCCCTATCTTCCGATAGATCCCCAGGATATTGGCAGAACCTATCAGGCAATTATCCGTATCAACAGTCAGAGTGGGAAAGGGGGTGTCGCGTATATTTTATCTCGAAATTACGGTATCGATCTGCCGAAGGCCATGCATCCGGAAATTGGTGAAGCTGTGAATTCCATCGCAGACAAACTGGGAAAGGAATTAACCTCCGAAGAGATTTATAATACCTTTAAGGATTTGTATCTTAATCAGAATTCACCCCTGGAGATAGTCACAATTCATCATATGCAATATGAAGAAAATGGACATGATCTTGTAATAGATGTGGAAATAAAGCACAATGGGGAAATCTTAAGGATAAAAGGCAAAGGAAACGGTCCCATAAGTGCTTTTGTTCATGCGATGGATGCAAATAACATTGATGATTTTAAGCTTATTGATTTTCATGAACATGCCATCGGGAAAGGTTCCGAGACAGAAGCCATCGCATATGTGCAGCTGGAATTACCCGACGGAAAAAAACGGTGGGGTGCTGGAATCGACACGAACATCAGTTTTGCCGGGATTAAAGCTCTTATAAGTGCGTACAACAGACTTAAGTCGTAAGATGATATAAGGAAAAATCTATTGGAACAGAAGGAAAATAATTTTTTTTCTTCTGTTCTTTTTTTTTAAAATTTTTGTTACCCACAATCCGGATAAATTTCTTTTAACCTTTGCAGGCTTAAAGAGGAAAGCAAGCCGGGGAATCATATTTTCTTGAATACCACATAAGGAAAAAAAATGGATAGTATAGGGAGAATAGAACAAATATACAAAGATTACGCGCCTTCACTTGTCCGGCGTATTAAATGGTATTTTCCAAATGATTCTTTTTTAGTCGATGATATTTTACATGAAATATTTATATCTTTAATCAAGAAAAAAATGAAACTTGATTTAGGCGAAAGAATCTTTGTTTATCTGCATAATGCTGTCAGGTTTAAATGCCTGGATATAATAAAAAAAAATAAAAAACGTACTATAATAATTAATTCAGAAATAATTGACCTTGTTATAGATCCAAAGGTTCATACTGAACAAGCGATTGTTACAAAGGATTACATTAAAAACATACTTCAATTTTTAAAACCAAAATATCGCTTATTATTTATGTTGCGGTTTATCAATCAATATAAAAGAAAAGATATCGCCGAGATGCTGAACAGACCGGAAAATACTATTAAAAAGCAGATTCAAAAGATACGTTCCATATTACAAAAATCATTGGAAAGAGATTTGTCAAATATTAAATCTGATATTAAAATGATAATTCTTGATTCCTGTCATTCCGGTGCTTTTATACAGGCAAAGGGTGGGAGCTTTTATCCTCCTTTTTTAACAACATATAAAACGAGCGGGTATGTCTACTTAACATCCTGTACTGCGGATGAAAACTCATATGAATCGGAAAGCATTGAATATTCTCTTTTTACCTTTTCATTATTACTGGGATTAAGGGGGGCGGCAGATTCAAATAACGATGGTAATATCACATTGAATGAACTATACCAATTTGTTTTTAATGAAACCTTGAATCAGGCAGAGAAAATTACCTCTCAAATGCAGCATCCTTCATATAAGATTAAATTAACCGGCACAGGGGATGTCATTATCACTAATATTCATCAAAATACATCACGCCTTATTATCAAGCCGGAAATCAGGGGAAATGTCATTATCAAAGATTCATTCAACAATATTATTGTTGATATAGAAAAAAGAAATGAAAAACCATTAGAGATATTTCTTATTCCAGGTGAATATTTTTTTTCCGTATATTTCAAGGATAAAAAATATAGTAAGAAATTTCGTATCAAAATCAATGACATACAGGAAATAGCTTCTTTAAAGGATTTGGATAGAATAGACCAAAATAAGAATGGGGTCAAAGGAGAAACCGCGGACCGCATCAGCATACACTTGACCGGTGTCTATGCCATACCCCTTTCGGAAAATCTGAACACCGAAGTAAAAGGCTTTGCCGGGTGCAGTCTCCAGGCAGGTTTTACTTTACTGGAATTCGGATTACTGATTTTTAACGTCACTGCCGCCGGGAGTTGTCTGTATCACCCGGAAATAAATTCTGCCTCGAACGTGAAAAGTATGTTTATCGCCACCGGAGTAGCAGGTGGTGGAATAGGGCTTGATTTCGGCAGCATCCAACCATTTCTTAACATCGCAGGGGGTGTATCTTTTTCGGTTGTTGACAGCAGGTTTTATGATCGAACCTTTATCCTCCCCAATCCATCACTGCTGGGTGAACGCAGATGGAACCTGGGGAAGTAGTTCGGATGTAAGGCAGAAGGAAAACATAAAAGATATAAGCTCCGGATTGGATAAAATTTGTGCTATGCGGAGTGTTTCATATAATACTATTGGTTCCGATCCTGAACAAAAGGATCAGATTGGTTTTATTGCCCAGGAAGTAGAAGAGATAGTACCGGAAATAGTATCCACAGACCGGGAAGGATACAAAGGAATTGCCTATGCAAAGCTGACCCCAATTCTGGTGAAGGCAATACAGGAACAGCAGGAACTTATCGAAGAATTGAGAAGAGAGATCGCTGAACTTTCCTTACGGGTGGATGACTTGTAAGGTTCTAAATGTTCATACACCCGTAAGGTTGTGTCGGGATTATACGCCTGAATAAGTTCAGGACGGTTTAGAAACCGGGTGTGTGACCGCATTTAAAAATAATAAATGATGTATTCGATGGAATGATAGATGAAAGCCCTGTCGTCTGATGGGGCTTTTAAAATTCCGGCAATCCGGGTATGGTATGTACAGGAAGGCCGGGTAACGTCGATATCGGCACAACAGGGCCAAATTTAAAAAAATGTAAGTAGTACTGCTCATGTCATGGTTTCAGTATCAGAGGAACGGCAGGAGCAAGACCAGGACTTTTGAGACTTTTTTGTTGATTTATTATTGAATAAATGATATTATTTTTATGTGAGGTAAAAAAAATGGAAGGAAGAATTGAAATAAATCCTAAAATACTTGCTGGTAAACCAATAATTCGTGGTATTAAAGCTGCTATTATATATGCAGAAAGACTTGTTGAAAATGAAGAAGTCTATCCAATTATTGTTAAATAAAATCCTTCTCCCATATTATGGTTTTCCTTCCCTGAAAGATTCGAATACTCCTTGCATCTCTTCAGGCAGAGCCCCATACCCGTATATAATACACACATAATCATTATACTGCACATAATAAATAATCACGGAATTATCGTATTCCCAGGTATACTCTCCCCTGTAGCCCTGGAGAAATGATGTTTTTACTTTTTCCTTTTTTATCTCTTTATAGGTGACATTTTTCGAATAATCCTCATATATTTTTTCCCGGCTTGTTTGTGCGCCGCGGCGGGCGATGTAAATGTTTATCGAATACCATGATTTTTTTAAAAGCACTTCCTGCCAATCCCTTTTCTCCATCTTCCAGCCATGAGGTATAATGAAGGAAAAATCATATTTTTTATCATAGATTGCTGTTCCCTGATTTGTCTCTATCTCACGGCAAATTCCCTTCTTATCATTAATCTTCATGGCTTGTTCACTATTGAATTCCGGGTCTTGAATATCAACAGGAACTGTTACCTCTTTTAACAGATTATTGACAGCTGTTTCGGCAGGACTTTCCGGTGCAGTATAAAAGATTGATGTATAACTTTGTTTTTCCCAGGTAAACAGAATAGTATACTGAGAATCCGGTTTTAGGGGGTTCTCAGGCACGATTTCTATAAAATTATCCGGCGAAGCGAGGACATCACTCCGGAGACAGGGCACTTTTTTTCCTTGGGCATCACATAATTCGAGGTTTCCGTTTTTATACCCGGGAGATGTAAAAGCAAGAGTAATCGGGGGCCCCAATCCGTGAGTACTCCCGGGAAAGGGATCCGGGGCTTCGCTTCCGGACCAGGCCGCGGGAACATTCCGCTCCTCATTGACCGGGTAGCAATAAAATTCCCGGTTTTGTGTTTCATATTTATAACCCCACTCGGTTATCCCCGATGTTACGGAGATATCCTTGGTGTCTACCCCATGTCCATGTCCACAAACATATACCCTGAAATCAAGAAAAGGCCTTCTGTGAAAAATCGTATGAAAAAATGAAAGCTCATCGTTAATCACATCATATCGCCCGATTGTCGCACATTCACCTGCATGAGGACCGAATCCGGTATAAACAGTCCTGTCTGCGGGACTCTCCCCGGTAAAACCCGGGTTTCCTTTTGTTTCCGAATGAAGAGAAAGGTAGTCGTTTGTGTTTATTGTTTGAGCATCCCAGGCGATCATTTGCCGGGCAACATTATTTTGAATAAGATATGCTGCATGGTTTTTCGCTGCCATATCAAGGTTTTTGTCGAATTCCAATGAGGGGAGTGAGAGTAAGTTCCTGAACCAGTTTATTGTGTACAATACCAATTTTTTTTCATCCCTTAAATCTATTTTCGATTTCATCGCGTCTTTCAGTATTCGGGAAAAATAGTGATATGGAAAATCCATGAGAATGTCCGAAATAACAGATTTTTTTTCCGGTCCTTTATTATCATAAAAAAGGGATCTCCCCAGTTTGGGGCTTAACACAAGAAGTGGTTCGTCCCGGAAGTAATTGCACATATAGTAATACTCTTCCTCCCGGGGATAATTTATCCGGAACCCTTTTTCCCAGTAGGTAAATTCAGTACCATCTTCCAGAAGAATAACCATTGTCACGGGTTTATTATTTTTATACCCGACCCCGATTCGCGGCCTGTCGGATTTGTCCTCTGTCAGGGTTCTGTAATCTACCCAGAGAGTTTCTGTTTCATAATTAATACTGAACTGTTCTGTCTTTGTTCCGGTGGCTGAATAAATAGTAATTCCGGCGGAAGTCTCTGCAAAGTAAACAGACCTGTTTTCTGTATCAAATCCGTAACTGTTTGTTCCTTTCCACCCCAGCCCTTTTTCAAAATAGCGAATACGGTTTTTCGCGAAATCCCGCATAAGTCTTAAGCTTGCGATGTACTGCTCTTTTAGAGCAGTAATTTCGGTTAACCGTCCTGTGATCGCGTGGGATGTTTCTGCAGGGGTGACATGAAGAGGAAACAGAGAGAATAATAGACAACAGGCAGAGAATGTAAGAAGTTTTATTCGTACCAGGTATTTCCTCCTTATTATGCGATATGCAACTGTACCGAGTTTGACAATTTCTATAATTGTCAGCTCACAGGCAGATTCAGTTTGCCTGAAAATACTAGTATGTAATTTTGATACTAATGCAAGATAAGCGTACAATCCATAAAAAAATTAAAAAAAAAATCGTAAAAAGCAATGCGCCACGTAACTTTAGGTAGTTATTAATAGTAGAAGAATAAATATTTTTTAGGAGGCGCATATGAATAGTTTAAATTCAATTTTACTGGAAGGAAACCTTGTGAGAGATCCTGAGTTTACTCACACACCAAAGGGAACACCAATCTGCAAGTTTGCAATTGCATCCAATCGCTTTTACAAAATAGAGGATAAATTCCAGGAAGAGGTTTCATTCTTTAATGTGACAGCATGGGCAAAGGTTGCGGAGCGATGTAATGAACGGTTAAAAAAAGGAAAGGGTGTGCGGGTTGTCGGACGACTTAAGCAGGACCGGTGGAAAGGAAATGATGGGATAGCCAAATCATTGGTGTATGTCGTTGCGGATCATGTTGAGTTTAAACCAAACTTTGTGAATAAGGATCAAAAGGACGAAAAAACCAGAGTTAAAGAGCAGGAATATAAAACAGTTTCTTCTTTTTAACGAGGGGTGGAAGGCGGGTGTTAGCACCCGCCTTTTACTATCAAAAGAAAGCTGCCTCTTGGGGAAGTGGTCCATATCTTTTTTACTGACAAAGCCAGTGATTTCCGGTGAACAACCTAAGGTATTTGCATGCCGCCGTCCCGGTCCCCCCACATGAGGATATTATAGGGGGGTGTTGCAGGGAAACAGGCAGCCCGGGCAAGGGGATTGTTGTTCACCGGGAATTCCGGGAAATCCTGCCTTGCTTGACTATCAAAAAGATTTTTGATACCATCCTCCGATACGCCAGGGAAAATGATTTATTTTCGGAGTAACATTAATGAGTCAAGAAAAAATAATACCGGTAAAAATGCTTGTTTTTTCCGCGCTGTTCGCCGCCTGTATAGCTATCGGATCTTATATTGCCATCCCCTTTGGTCCGATACCTTTTGTGCTTTCAAATTTTTTTATATTTCTTGCTTCTCTGCTTCTCGGAAGTAAATGGGGATTGTTGAGTGTCAGCATTTATCTTCTTTGCGGCATAATCGGGCTCCCGGTTTTTTCCCAGGGGGGTGCCGGGATTGCACATCTCCTTGGTCCCACAGGGGGATATCTGTTCGGTTATTTATTCGCAGTTTGGACCGGAGGTTTTATCGCCGAAAGAGGCAAGTACTCGATTTTAAGAAGCGGGATTGCAGTCATAGTCGCCGCTTTACTTATTTATGTGGTCGGGGTTCCCTGGCTAAAGATCCAGACCGGGATGACCTGGGACAAAGCTTTATTAGCCGGCATGATTCCTTTTCTTATTCCGGATGGGATAAAAATCATTGCTGCAATACTTATCCAAAAGGCTATACGTCCTGTTTGGAATCTTTATATGTCAGACCGGAAAAATGCTGGAAATTAAGAATCTTAAGCAGAGGTTCCCTGATAACACACTCGCTCTTAATAACATAAACTGCTCGATTGCAGATGGAGAGTTTGTTGTTATTGCCGGTGAGAATGGATCCGGGAAAACCGTGCTGGTGAAACATTTTAATGGTCTTTTATCACCAACGGAAGGACAGATCCTTCTGGATGGAGAACCGGTAGGAAAAAACCTCGGAATGGCGCGGCAGAGGATCGGTTTTGTTTTTCAGAATTCAGATAGCCAGATATTAGGCCAGACAGTTGCAGATGATGTTGCCTTTGGGCCCCGTAATCTCGGGCTTTCCCCTGAAATAGTTAATAAGCGTGTCGAGACCGCTCTCGTTGAAACCGGACTCACAGATAAAAAAGACCGCCTTCCCTATACGCTTTCCGGAGGAGAAAAAAGGCGGTTGGCCCTGGCCGGTGTTCTGGCCATGGAATCCGACATCATCGTGTTGGATGAACCGTTTATCCATCTCGATTATGAAGGGGTAAAGCAGGTTCTCGCATATATTGTGACACTTCATAAGAAAGGGAAGACAATTATTCTTATTACCCATGATCTGGAAAAAGTACTCGCCCATGCATCCGGACTCATTATTCTATTCAAAGGTGAAATTGTTTTTTACGGAAATCCTTCGGAGGGAATAGAGCACGTGTCTCATTATAATATTCGAAAACCTTTCGGAGAAAATAGAAAAATAGAAAGTATGACATGGCTTACAATATAACGCTTTTTCATTATTTTCCTGGCGACTCATTTCTTCATAGATCGGATCCCGGATTCAAACTCATTATTGTTCTATTCTTCTGTATTCTTGTTTTTATTTTAAATTTTCCTGCTATTCTCATAGTATTATCCGCTGAAATTGTTTTTGTTATACTTGCAAAATTGAGAATAAGACGTCTTCTTTCAGAGTTAAGTCGGTTTTTTATCTTTCTGCTCATTATTTTTTTGTTTCGTGCATATTCTTCGGATACGATTATTACTTTTGCGGGGAAAATACCTCTCCCCTCACTCAACGGATTCGGCTCCGGTGGATTTATCATATTACGATTATCTATGGTAATTTTCTGGGGAGTGTTTCTCACCTCGACAACAAAAGTAGAAGAACTTCAGAATGCGTTATTTATTTTTTTTCTTAAAATTCCATTCTTTCCGGCTGCGCGTGTTGCCATGCTTGTGAGTCTCACTATTGCCAGTATCCCTCTGTTACTCGATAAAGTAAACGAGGTAGACGAAGCACGCAAAGCCAGATGTATTCAAAAAAACAAAAACCCGATGTATCATATAACGACTTTTGCCTTGCCTCTGCTTATTCATGTTATTCAGCAGTCGGATGATATTGCCATGGCTATGGAAGCCCGCTGTTACAGAGAGAATAGGAAACCGATTTCAAAATCATTACAGAAGAGAGACTATTGCATCCTTCTGTTTTCATTATTAATCGGTTTACTATCATTATGGCTCAATTGAAATTATCCCGTAATCATTCTTGCCGTTTAATTGCGCTATTTTACTTTTCGCTTAAGCTTCTTCTTAATAAACTGCCGCAGGTGTTCTTTGTCAGCGCTTCCCAGGCTGATAAATTGGATACCTGATTCGTATACTTTATGTTTTTTAATCTGGCACCACACTACTTTCCCAAATATACTGATTCCTGCTCCTGTGGGAAGAATAAAACTTCTCCGGAAGTATTGGCCTACATCAAATTGTTCGGAGGTGATGAGGCATAATCCATGTTCATTTACATTCTTTGATTCGATTGCATTTTCTGTTGAATTCGTAATATCAATATTCAATTCAACACGTGAAGTACGTCTTCTTTCCGTCAAGATATAACTCCTTTTCTTCATTTTTTTTAGTAATAATTTTATTGACACATTACATTGTTACATATTCTGATATTTTATCTTTTGAAAAGTCATTTAAAGAGAAAAATTCGATTCCTGTTTCAAATCTGCTTTCTGATATTTTTTTTGTCCATACCACCTCTCCGATGGCTTGTATTATTCCTTTATCTTTTAATGGAATAACAAGGAAAATTACGACTCCCTCTGAAATGAGATGGTTCGTAACAATACAAATACCACCGATACTAATATCTTTCGCTTCTGCTTTCTTTTCACTCGAATAATCGATGGCTGACTGTAATTTTTTTCTTTGATAGCATCTTCTCTCCGGTTGCACCAATTTGCTCCTTTTCTTTTTTTTTTATGCATACTCTATCTTTCAAATCAAGAAAGACGGATTTTTTGCATAGACATTCCAATTCCATCTTCCATGCGATAGAGTATTTATCATTTTAATTTAAAATTTTATTCCTACCTCTTACTTTATGAGCAAATAATATAGATATAATATACTATTAATATTCACGAAGGGCAACTTTTTTTTACTCATTTGGAAAAATATTTTTAGTTGATATGATGAGTGGATTGGCGGAGAAATCAATGTTTCGGAACAAAAGGGAGATTACCCATCAGCTACTTCTTCTTCGAGATAAAATCTCAATATCGTGTTCCCGATAACAATTCTGTCGCCATAGAGAAGATGCATTTTCTTTTTTAATTTTTTACGGTTTAGAAATGTGGCATTTGTTGACCCGATATCTTCCAGATAATATTTACCGTCCTGTCCATTTTCGATTCTGCAATGCTCCGAACTTATAAGCGGATCATTAAGTGATATATCGCACTCTTTGCTTCTTCCAATTGTAATCAGCGGCTTATTGATAATAAATGCTTTGCCAAACAAATTTTCAGAGAGTATCAGCAGAACCGCTTTATGGGAGCATAATTCGGAACTTTTCAGTTTTTGCCGGTTTTGTCCTAATAAGGTGTCCTTATCTTCATCTTTGCTGTTATTCATACATTTCCTGTCTTTTCTGTTTCATGTTTAATGACCAATTATATACATTAATATAGTAAATCAAGCTTTATTGCAATAAATTATTAAGTCTAAAAGGACTCAAGATCCTTTTTATTTATTCTTTCAGGTAAGAACAACAATAATCCGTTATTGTATTTACCTTAAGTTTAAATAGCGAATGAGGTGGAACTGAAAAAGATTGTCCGGACTCAATATGCTCCCAATCCGTGTGTCCCGGAAGCAAAATATCAAGACTCCCCTGAATTATTTCCATTATTTCTTTATCCTCGGTCTTAAATTCATATTCACCGGGGAGCATAATACCGAGTGTTTTTTTTGATGAATCATTGAATATAATGGTTCTGCTTGTTACCTTGCCGCTAAAATAGATATTGGCTTTTTTTACAATTGTAACGTTTTTGAAGTCTGACATATGATATCCTTTACAGTGATGAAAAAATTTTGTACCTATACATTACGCAAGTTACGCCCGCTACCCAAATAATTAATTTATTACAAGGGTGCCGTTATGAAAATTTGTGATTTCACGAGAACCTGCGTTTCGCTACTATTCCTGATATTCTTGTAAAAAAACAAGAATATCAGGAATAGTAGCATAAAGGTCAGGCTTTTGTCTCAAACATTTTTTAGTATACAAATGAATGATAAAAAGTCAAGATACTAAAATCCGATACAAAGAGGCCATAACTGCAAAGCTTTATGGTATATGACATGGAAATACAAAAAAAGGCCTTTGAACATGTCAAAGGCCTTTTTTTACGATATAAAAATGCTCATAAGGAAAAGGTGGAATACAAATAATTCTTATGGTTCTATTCCCCAGATAAGTACATCATTCCAGTAAAGTGTCACATGTTGTGTCTCTTCATAGGGAAAACCTGTTTCCATGTAAGAATAATCATCAGTCTCATTATAATTTGACCAGTCCGATTTATTAAATCTGAGCTGCAATTCTCCTGAAGAACCCTCTGCCGGAATAACGCCGGCTTCATCACTAAAAGATACTTCGAGATAATAATCCGCTCCTTCTTTCGGTTCGGGAGCGGGTGAATTGTTCAGAGATACAAATGAACTTTGTACATAATTATTACCAATATATGCATAATCAACCCAGAATTGTTGAGGTGAACTACTATCGATTGTATACCAATATTTCATTGTGAGCTCCGATAGAGGAATATCCTGTGCACTTTCATTTTTTATTTGGAGATGGGGTTTGATATGATTATCCAGGGTCATCCCGTAACCTCCGTCCCTGTATCGGACTTTCAGGTTTATTAAGAAATTTGTCGGAAAAAGTGTCCATGTACTGCCCCTGTCGATGCTTCGTGCTGTACCCTGGTTTCTAAAACAGATATAAAGGGTATTAAGATAGTAGGGGTTGATACTTATAGAGCATAATTGGCTTTCTGCGGGGATCGAATCAGTATGAATATTTTCCCATTCTACGCCGCCTCCCAAACTACGCCATATGCTATCTCTTTCAAAGGGATCGGTTTCTCTGTGGCCGGAGGTGATATAGAGTTTGGGGATACTGCTGCTATGTGTATCGACTGCAATAGCAGTAATTAATCTTTTTGGTATTGTTGATGCAGCGTTGGTGATCCGGTACCAGTATGGCTCTTCGGCGTTTATGTCGGCGCATGTGTAGAGCTGTCCATTTTTTGTCCCGACAAATACTTTATTCGTATCATACGGGAGTTGTTCAATAGTGCTGATAATATCGCCTGTTTCGAGGGGTATTTGAAAGGGATCATCTGCTATCGATGTTGACCATGTTTTTCCTCTATTTTTGCTTACGAATACAGTATCTTTTGCAATAACATAGAGTATTTCAGGATTAAGCGGATGAACAGAGATACCCCGAATGTCCGGGGAGGGTGGTCTCATTGTTATCCATGTTCTTCCTCCATCTTCAGTTTTTATCAGGTTTCCCGCTGCGTCACCTTCAAAACTAATATAGAGGTAAGAGCTGTTTAAGGCATTCATCGCAATTCCTGTGACCATCCGTTTCTGAACCGTTACATTTCCGACGGGATAGATTTTTGTCCACGCGGGATAGGGGTCAGTCGCATTTTCAGTGACATACACTTCTCCGGAACTATAACCTGCGAAAGTTTTTTGAAGATTTCCCGGTGTACTTACGATAATGCTCAGCATCGACGCGTCACCACCTGCAGGGATCATAGGTTCCCAGTCATCTACCTGCTGAATCCCGGGATCCAATGCGCCTAATAGGCCGGGAATCCATAACAGGACAATTCCACAGAACATGACCGTTTTGATCATTTTTTTCATTTTTTTGTCTCCTTACTTTATAATTGTTTTTTTTTATACAAACCGAACGCTCTATTGCGAACGCTTTATAGCGAACGCTTTATAGCGAACGCTTTATAGCGAACGGATTGATTCTTAGTAAATAAAACTGATAATCCATCTTGTTATTATTGCTTTGACCGCTTATTTCCTAGTTGTTCAATGTTTTTTTAATCTTACACATCCTTACTATGATGGTCAAAGCTTAGCGTTTTGACGGATTTAGTATTTTAAAATAACCTCCAATGCGTATAGTATTAATTTGAAATACTACAGTCAAAACACTATATTCGATTGCACTGACCTTTTTATTTCCCTGTAGTAAAGTAAAAGACCCCTTGCAAAGTCCGTTCTGTGAACGGCCGTTCACGGAACGGCGGTGGCTTCCTTTTGATAGTGAAAGGAGTAATTTATTGTCCAACGGTAAATAAAAAATTCAATAACAATGAGCATAGTCATCCTCATGTTTTTATTCAGCCTTCAAAAAATATGGTTTATTTTCTTTTTAAAGTAAAACTTAAGTTAATTTTTATTTTCTAGTTATAAGCCTCATTATATATGATTATTCAGGAATAGTCAAGCTTTTTAGGTGAATATACTATGTTATTTTTAAAAATTGCCTTTAACGGTTATAAGCTTATTCCCCTATAAGTGTCAATAAAGCAGCTGTTCCTTCATAAGGGGATTGTTGTTCACCGGAAATTGCCGCCGATTTTTATATGATCTTGAAATTTCTTAAATAATGAGTATACTTTACCCGGGGAAAAATAATAAATGAAAAAAACAATCGGTTTATTCGTGAATACATTCTATGATGAGTATGAAGTCTCAATCTGGGAAGGGATTAAAAAGGCAATAAATGAATACGGATATACTCTTATCTCTTTTGTCGGAGGGTCTCTCAATAATCCGTATTTTAATAATAAAACGAGAAACACTGTATATGATCTTGCCTGTTCTAAAAATGTTGATGGAATTCTTGCCATATCAGTCTCAATCGCCTCGTATATAGACAGGGATGTATTACAAACTTTTTTTGCATCATATTCTCCTGTTCCTATAATAAGTATCGGGATACCTCTTGATAATATTCCCCATATCTCTATAGATAATAAAAGTGGAATGGATGCCCTTGTGACACACCTCGTAAAAGATCATAACTTCAGGCGTATTGCATTTATTTGCGGACCTAAAAAAAACAGAGATGCAGAAGTAAGATTGTATGCATATAAAAACGTTTTAACTCAATTTAAAATACCCATCAACCCACAACTCATTGTACATGGATCCTTCCATGTAAACAGCGGTCAGCTCGCTATTTCTCAACTTATTGATGAAAGAAAAGTTGCTTTTGATGCGATCATCGGAGCGAATGATTATGTTGCGATTAATGCGATCTCAGAATTGGAGAAACGTGGAATAAGGGTGCCGGCGGATGTCGCTGTTGTTGGTTTTGATGATGTTATCGAGAGTCAATATCTTGAATATCCCTTAACCACGGTGAAACAGCCCGGTTTTAAGCTTGGATATGAAGCCGCAGTCATGATGTGTTCTCTCTTAAACAAGAAGAAGATTGAGATGGATAAGGAGATCGCCAGTCAGCTTATTCTTCGAAATTCCTGCGGTTGTGACAATACATATAAAATAGAGAATATTGATAAATATATCCAGAGCAGTACGAATGAAAAGATTAATAAAAAGCAATTTATTCTTGCTATGACAGATATCATGAAATTGGAATTTGGAGGATCCTTTTCCCCTCTTCAATTATCCAAACTGGCGGAGAGACTTTTTATTTCACTTATGAAAGAACTGCAGGGAAAAGAAGAAGGGACTTTTTTTAAGAGTTTAAAAGAGATCATAAAGGATACCTCACGATATATTCCGGAACTTTTTTCCTGGCACACAATTATCAGTTTTTTGTTCATTAAAATTGCACCGGAACTTTCATTTCCGGATAAATCGGATAGTTTATTGAGGTTATTTATAAATGTTTCAAGATTGATAGATAGTATTACAATAAGAAATCTCAAATATAGGATTGTAAAAGCGAATGAACGGGAAATGCATCTTTATTCCTTAAAAAAACGGCTTCATACAGTTTTAGAAGTATATCAATTAAAAGAAATTATGAAAAAAGAATTTCCATTATTGGGGATAAAGAGTTGTTATATTAATGTGTATCATAAATATGAACAGAAGTCCTCTCCCGGTGCTCAATTATTATTCGCATATGTGAATGAAAGGTTCCCGGACATAGAACCTGATAAGCAACTCTTTGATTCGAAACTCCTTTTACCCGACGGAATAAAAAATAATAAGGAAAATAAGTCTTTTATCATGTTATCCTTAAGTTACAAGAAAGAACTATTAGGATTTATACTATATGAACTGGAAAAACCCCCACTCGGTCCAAAATCTATTTCTTTTACAACCGAGAGAAGTTTGTGTGAGATCCTTACCATAGAGCTGAGTAACACAGTAAAAAGCATCATGCTTTTTAATCAAGTTGCAGAACAAGTAAAATACATTGATAAAAAAGATTATGAATCGGAAGAGAAATTTGCGAGTAATACTCTCCCCGAAGAAAAACTTCAGGAATATTTTCAACAATTGCTTCTCTATATGGATACGGAGAAACCTTTTGTCGATTTGGACCTCACATTACCCTATCTGGCAGAACAGTTGAATATTCCACGGAATCATTTGTCGTATGTCATAAACAAATATTCGAGAGTCAATTTTTATGCCTTTGTCAACAGCTACAGAATCAAGCAGGCAAAGCACTATCTCGAAGCAGCGTACAAAGAAAAAATAAACATACTCGAAATAGCCTATAATTCCGGATTTAAATCAAAATCAACCTTTTATAAAATATTTAAAAAACATACTCAGTTAACGCCGACTGATTACCGGAGCAAGTATCTTGCGGGTTTATAGACTCATCTGCCGTACCCCCTTATATTTTTGCACAAATTTCTATAGTTATGGCGATGAACTCCCGATTCTTAAAGAGAGGAGTCCATGCGATTAGGTAAAGATATCTATGAAAAACACGTAAAATATTATGCCCCCGGAGCAGTTATCTTTCAGGAAGGTGACCAGGGAGATAAATTATATATTATTATAGAAGGGGAAGTTGAAATACGTAAATCAACATATTCTTCTTCTGCTAAAACATTGATAAGCCTCAATGCTGGAGATATTTTCGGAGAAATGGCTATAATAGAAAAAAAAGCCCGTTCGGCGAGCGCGATTGCAATAAAACCGACAAAATTGCTCATTATGAATGATGCCTTGTTCGAGCGAATGATTGAGAAAAACTCGGATTTTGCAAAAAAAATGATTAGAATTCTTTCCGGGAGAGTTCGCCGTGCGAATAGCATCCTTCAGAATGTTATGGTAACAAATGTCGAGAATCAGATTGTGAGTGGGATTATTCAATATGCCCATGATTTTGGTATTCCGACCTTTAACGGATATAGAGTAAATGTGGATAAGTTCGTCAATTGGGCTTGCGACCACCTTGGAATTCTTTCGGAAGATTTATTAGCGACCATCCAGGACCTGCTGCGTAAAGGAATTATCTCCTATTCTGCCCTGGGGAAAAGCGACGTTGTCATTAAACAACGGCGAAAAGTCTATAAGACCTGATATTAATACTCAATTATTAAACATCCCTGATAACTTTCTATAAAGCTCATTTATTGTCTCTCTGTCCCGTTTTTCCAGGGTTTCATCCGCATCATCGGCAAGAATTTCCAGACTTGAAAGACTCTCTGAAACAGAGGTGTAAAAGTTCTTCATGGGTTTAAACCAGTACTTCCCTTTACTATCCGTAAAGAGGGTCAGAAACCCGAGTTTCTTATCATTTTTTTTCTTTTTACAGGGAGTCAGGAGAAAGGTGAGAGATTGTATCAGATTTTTAAGATCCTGATGAAAATCGTAATGCCGCCGCGGCCAGTTTTTGGTTATTTTATCCGGTATCCTGATTTTTGTCGCGATGTGAAGGAGGGTATTAAGGCTGATACCCTCAAGGAATTCATATGGCCCGATTGTTATTTTGCCATGGAGTCCTTTGTAGTGAGGAAGCAGGGAAATATCCAGATTCTTAAGCAAGGGTTTTAGTTTCTCCCAGGGAAGAATGACTGTTTTTTTATTTCCCTTTCGTTTATCTATTCTGAACAAGGATTTTCCGATTTTTATATTATTGGTAAAATCCCTTGATTTATTTTTCTTTGTTTCTGTTCCTGTTTTAAAAAGGGTGTCTAATAATGGCGAAATATCATGGAGCCATTCTTCTCTTAATTCGGAGACGGAACGTGCGTACATCCGGGAGGTTTTTACAATTTCTCCGGCAACGATAAAACGGGGATTCTTTCGAAACATCACCGAACCGGGATGAATCATGATCTTTCCGGCGGTAAGGCTTCTGAAAATCCCTCTCCCGGAATTAATACAGACAAATTGAATAAGTCCTCGTGCGATGCAGGACAAGTATTCTCTGAAAGGACCCCCGGAAGAGATCGGTATATGAGCGGCAGATACTATTTCCTCCAGCTGGTTCTTAATATTAACAAGTTCATGCATCGTTTTCAGATCAAGGAAATGTTCCTCGCAAAACAGGGATTTATCCCTGGTGTTTTTAAATGCACGGTAGAGTTTAAGATACGAGACAAAATCCCCGTGATTATCCCGGAAAAAGTGGTGGGCCTTTCTTGCTTCGATTTCGAGACCCTGTGGAAGAAGGAAAGGAGAATTGGTAGAGAGAAATGCCGTCGCGATGAGGACTTCCTCCAGTACATCGGGGTACGATTGAATTGCTTCGACAATAATTCGTGATTGCCGGGGGAGGAGGGGGAAGAGCACCATCATTTTCCCGATACTCGTGAGGGACCTCTCTTTATCTATGGCCTCAAGCATCATAAGGGTTTCGATTGCGCTGATGATTCCCTCTCGTGAAGGTGACGAGAGAAAATCGAAATTCTCAAAGTTCCTTATCCCGATCTCGGCCATCCGGAGGACAACCTCTGAAAGGTCTGTCCGAAAGATTTCTTCCAGGGTAAACAATTGTCGTTTTTCGTAATCCTCATGGGTGTAAAGCCGGTAGCATACCCCCGGTTGTGTCCGGCCCGCTCTACCTTTCCGTTGGTTGCTGGCTGCTTTGGATATGGGTATTTCTATAAGAGAAGATGTAAATGTCCGGGGATTGTAAAAGTTCATTTTTGCAAAGCCGCTGTCTATCACTGTTGTAATTCCGTCAATTGTGACACTTGTTTCCGCAATATTCGTCGCAACGATTACTTTGCGTTTCCCCGGATAGTCAAGGAAAATCTTCTCCTGGTCTTCGGAAGAGAGTCTGGAGTAAAGAGGGAGAATTTCAAGCTCCCCGGCATAGGGCATGCCCGTGAGAAGGGTACTACAGGTCTTGATAGCTTTTTCACCTGAGAGGAAAATAAGGATATCACCTTCTCTTTTTTCCGAATGGACTTTTGTGACGATTTCACCGATTTTTTCCATAAGAGAATCAAAATTCTGTTCACCCTCCAGGGGAGAAAAAATAACTTCCACCGGATAAACAATACTATCAATATTAACGATAGGGCATCCGTCAAAGTACTCGGAAAAAACCTGGGCATTAATTGTAGCGGAAGAAATTATCACCTTAAAATCCGGGCGCAATTCCAAAATCCGCTTTAAAAGTCCCAGGATAAAATCGATGTTGAGGCTCCGCTCATGGGCTTCGTCCACAATAATCATGCTATATTTATCGAGATTATAATCGGCTTTAATCTCCTGGAGGAGGATACCATCGGTCATCACCTTGATTTTTACATTTTCATCAGTTTTGTCTTCGAAACGCATTTTATACCCGACAATACCGGGAATAGTGACATTCATCTGGGTTGCGATAAATTTCGAGACCGATACGGCGGCTATTCTGCGGGGCTGAGTAATCCCGATAATTCCCGAATCGGCATATCCTTCATGATAAAGAATTTGCGGAATTTGAGTTGTTTTTCCGGAGCCTGTTGGACTCTCAACGACTATGACCTGATTGGATGAGATTTTTTCAAGGATTTTGGTTCTTTGAGTATATACCGGGAGATTATTTGGCTTCATTTGTATGTGAGCATTTCCGCGTTATAGACATTGAGGTCATACTTTTGACTATAGAGATAAAAGATATCAGCATTTGCTTACCGCTTTACTATCAGCTGAAAAATCAATATTTATTGCATCGAAATTACCATCCGCATCAAATTCAATATTATTTTTGTCCATAAACTCTTCCGCGATATGAATAGCTTCAGTTTCTTCAATTCCGAAGGATTGAATGAAACTGCTTAATTCATCAAATGATGCAACAGCTTTTCCCATGTATCCTCTTTCTCCTTAAATGGATTTTAGCATCCTTATTATAGATTGTACAAAGGTTTTGACATTAAATCAAGGAAAAATAAAGAGAAACAGCTCATCTTCGGTAAAGAGTAGGGGTAGTTTTAAGAGAAAGTGCTTGTCAAGGAAAGAAAAATGAAAGACAATGAACATATTAATCGTTAAGAGGCAGCTTATTTTTAATAGAGAGGGAATATATGGCAAAGAAAACAGAGAAAGCAAAAACAACAAAAAAAAAGACTCTTAAGAAAGAATCACCCCGGGATAAGCTGGAAAAGGAATTGAAAGGGTATTTAAAGAAAATTGATGAAGAGGGATTGATATTTCTCCTGAAACAGGCACAGGTCATTATTCATAATGCCGAGGTAGATAAAATCAACAAGGAAATTGTTGCCTTTGAGCAAAAAAAGAAGGCACATGCGGCAAAGAACCCCCCGTCTTCCAAAAAAAGTAAGACCCTCCCCACAGGTTCCGTGGCGATAGAAGAGATCAGTAATGGAAAATCCTTTTTTATCACCCTCAAAAATGCCCGGAAGATCTTTGATTTGCAGGAAATGCGGTCTTTGGTCAAAATATGCCACGGAGCGGAAAATGCTTCTCAGGCCGGCGGCCGGTTGTACACCTGGTTTCACCGCAATAGAACGGATGTCCTCGCCGATTGCGGCTTAAGCGGGAAGGGGGATTCTTTTCTTGCTCTTCTCTATAAAACGATTATCAAAACCTATAAAGTAAGTAAATGACCACCCCGAGACTCAGTGTCAGGAACAGCGGTGGTTTTTAAATATGAATTAATGAAGAGAGGTTGATATGGGGCTGCCGAACAATCGCAGGACAATCGCGTTTCTGATTGATGAACTCATCGGTCAGTATCAGGCACAATTGTGGCAGAGTATGGTAAAAACGGCAGAAGAAAGAGATGTGAATCTTCTGGTTTTTCCCGGGAGAATCATGGACCTCCCGGAACATCATCTTTTCCGTCATTCATCGGTCTATGAACTTATTTCCGGAAAAAGAATTGACGGATTTATCGCCGCCACGGCGATTTATAGTATATTTCATTCAAAAGAGAAGCTGAAAAAAATTCTCGATAAATTCGCCATACCCTACGTTTCTCTCGGTGTCCGGGTCGGGGATGAACCTGTTATTCAGGTTGATAATAAACATGGCATGGGTGAACTGGTAGATCATTTTATAGAGGAGCATGGCTATAAGCGGATCGCTTTTATCAGGGGGCCGGAGACAAATCCGGAGGCGGAATTGAGGTATGACGCTTATAAAGAATCCCTACAAGCCCACGGTATTCCCCTTGATGAATCGATCGTTGAAACAGGGAGTTTTTGGGGTCCCACCGGTGCAGAGGCAGTGAAAAGACTCTTATCCAAAAAAGCAAAGTTTGATGGGCTGGTCGCTGCAAATGATGATATGGCCCTTGCAGCCCTTCATGTACTGGAACAAAAAGGTTATAACGTTCCCGGTGATGTCGGTGTCGGCGGTTTTGATAATACAGACGAGGGACAATATATCTATTCACCCCTGACAACAGTTGCCCAACCGAATCAGGGTCTGGCAGAAAAAAGCATGGATATTCTCCTTGATATGCTCTCGGGGAAAAGTCCGGAAAAGATTACAATGTTATCAGCCTGTCTCCTTGTAAAAAAGTCCTGCGGCTGCTCTTCACCGGCGTTAACCCGGATAAAAACCACTGAACAATTAAAAACGAGCACCCCGGGAATCTCAGCAGAGTCCTGGCGCAGGGAAACAACCGATTCGATGAAAACGGCCCTTGAAACATCCGCAGTAACTCCTGAGTTGATAAAAGAATTTACGGATTTATTCATGGATTTTATTACGAATAAAAACAAGGGGCAAAAGGATGAGGACCTGCTTCTTTCTCCCTGGAATGAGATCCTTTGCAGAGAGTTGATGAGTAATGGGGATGTTTCCCTTTGGAATCAGTATCTTACATCAATCTATAATCAAGCCCGCCTGTGGGTGTATCCCGGTGAACTCGATGCAGTCACTTCCTCGTTGTTTCAGAAGCTCAGGATCCTTGTGGCGGAGGCCATGGAGCGAAAGCAGGGAATCCGGCGGATGGAAAAGGACCGGGCGATTTTTGATATGCAGTATACCGGACAAAAAATAAATGTTTCCTTTGATAAGAATGTGATTATCGATAGGCTTGTCCGTGAAATCCCCCGTCTCGGAATCAAATCCTTTTATGTCTGCCTGTATGCGGCACCCCTTAAGAAATATGAAAACGACAAATGGATCCTGCCGGAGATGAGCGAGCTTCAGGTCGCGGTGAATGATGAAACTCTCCTTACACCGGAGATGGTGGGGATGAAAATCCCTGTAGTGGAGCTTGTGCCGGATGAATTTCTACCCCGGGACCGGAGAGTAACCTATATCATTAAATCACTCTTTTTTATGGAGAGGCAGTCCGGGTATATTGTCGTGGAATATGGCTTACGAGAAACGATCCTTTATGAAACTATCAGATCCCAGATTTCCGGTTTGTTTCACGGGGCAAAGCTGTTAGGCGAAAATGGGCATGTCTGATTATGGCCTTTGAATTTGATTACGTGCTTTCGTTTAAAACACCGGCTCTGCCGAATCCGGCTGCACTACTGTATGAATATCATCATCATTTTCATTTTCATCAGGCAAGCGAACATCAAAAGGTGCGGCATATACTTCGCAGGGTTTGTTTTCCAGGTAATTAAAAAACATTGATGAAATGTACATACTAATCTTCTGGTGCCTGCGGGAAGGAGCGGGGGACATGGCATATGCA
>JAFGRV010000298.1 GCA_016934975.1 Spirochaetales bacterium
TGCATATGCCATGTCCCCCGCTCCTTCCCGCAGGCACCAGAAGATTAGTATGTACATTTCATCAATGTTTTTTAATTACCTGGAAAAAAAACCTTGCGAAGTATATGCCGCGCCTTTTGATGTTCGCTTGCCTGATGAAAATGAAAATGACGACGATATTCATACAGTAGTGCAGCCGGATATTGTCGTGGTATGTGACAGCACAAAGCTTGATGAAAAAGGAATGCGCGGCGCCCCGGATATCATAATCGAAATTATATCAGTATCCACTGCACATCATGATATAAATGAAAAGTTTTACCTGTATGAAAAGCATGGGGTAAAAGAATACTGGATAATCCACCCCTATGAAGAAACCGTGTTTGTCTACGCCCTTGAAAAAGATGGCCAATTCGGCAGACCCCGGGCATATGCCCGGGAAGATATCCTGAAAACAGAGATTTTCCCTGATTTCTTACTTGATTTAAAGAGTGTTTTTACTTCTTAAAACAGGGTACGCATCTGCACCGTGTCTTACATATACCACGGCCGGTGTAAGGAGAGTTTCATCATTCACCGGGAACTTTATAACCTTTTTTTTCCAGTACACGAAGTGCTCCGGGCTTTATTGTAATTGATGATTTTTTGTAGCTTTCGCCAGCGGTTTTTTTAGTAAAGTGGTAAATTTTTCCGGGTCGGCTTGACAGGGATTATATGTTCTCCTATCATTAACGATGAGAATACAGGAGGCAGGGGGCGTACCATGGATAAGATCAGAATCGGGATAAGCAGCTGTCTTTTGGGCAACAGCGTTCGGTATGACGGCGGTCATAAACAGGACCGGTTCATTACTGACACCCTGTCCGCCTGGTGCGAGTTCGTCCCGGTATGCCCGGAAGTGGAATGCGGTCTGCCTGTTCCCCGGGAAAGCATGCGTCTTGTGGGCACAAAAGAAAACCACCGCCTCCTTACCATAAAAACCAGGACAGACCACACACCGCGCATGACATCCTGGGCAAATAAGCGCCTTAAGGAACTGGAGAAGGAAGACCTGGTGGCTTTCATTTTCAAAACAAAAAGCCCCTCAAGCGGCTTAAGGAGCATAAAGGTTTATTCGCCCGGGGGTAACGTGGTGTCAGTCAGCGCCTCCGGTATGTTTGCCGAGGCCTTTACCCGGCACTTTCCCGATATTCCCGTGGAAGACGAAGGCCGTCTTCATGATATGGCTCTCCGTGAAAAGTTCATAGAAACCATATTTGTACTGCAGCGCTGGCGGGACAAGGTGAAACGCGGCAAGCCGAAAGACCTCATTGAATTTCATTCGCGCCACAAATATACCTTCATGGCCCATCATCCGGAGCTTCTGCGTGGATTAGGCAAAATCGTTGCCTCCATAGGAACCGCCGACTTCGCCGATCTAAAGGCCGCCTATATGAACGACATGCTCAAACTGCTCGCCACACGCAAAACCGTGAAAAAAAACTACAACACCCTTTTGCATATCAACGGCTATTTCAAGAACAACCTGGAAAGGGATGAAACAGCGGAACTCAAGGAACAGGCTGAACGCTACTACCAGGAGCTGGTGCCCCTGATCGTCCCTCTGACCCTCATCCGCCATTACGCCCGGAAGTTTAAGCAGGAGTATTTATTGTCCCAGTACTTTCTGGATCCCCATCCCATCGAACTCGGGCTTTTGAATCACGTGTAGAACTAGATAGACTTCTACTCTTTTGTCCTCGTAATCAATCGCCGCATCTCCCCGGTGTTGATTACCACCGCCAGACCGTACCCCTGGACATCAGCCTTTTTATCTGTGAAAAATCATAGGATAGGGTAATACGGTATCCCTCCGGAAGCCCCGGAATATACTGCCGGTAAAATGAAACGGGAATCAGCCCGGGCTCCGTTTCCGGGGGAAACGGGGACTTATTGGAGTTGAAGATCCCGAATTCTTTTTTATGATTTAAAAAGATCGATAATAACTTGATTGCATAATCTTTTTAAAAGACTTTCATCATGGCTGATAATCAATATCCCGATATTATTCCGGGAGGCAAATGAAATAAGGGTATTCCAGATATTTGCCTGGGTGATAGTGTCCAGCATACCTGATATTTCATCTGCTATGATATATTTCGTATAAGGATTCAAAATACGGCATAAACAAATCCGTTGCAATTCCCCTCCTGACAGCTCATGGGGGTATCGTTCCGGAAACTCAGCGCTTAAATCTAATGAATCAAGAATTACATTCTCCGGTGTGAAACCTTTCACTTCATCTAATACTTTTTTTATTTTCCACCTTGGATTCATCGCCTTTTCCGGATGCTGAGATATCAGCTGGACCGGAGAGTAACCTTTTTTTGGCAGGGGATTATTATCAATCAATACTCTTCCTTTTTGGGGATTAATATAACCTGAGAGTAATCTTGCAAAGGTTGTTTTCCCGCAACCGCTTTTCCCCATCAGCCCGATGACATCCCCGGGTTTGATAGTGATTGAGAGGTCATCTATTACCCAGGACGATGACTTATCATATTTAAAATAAACATTATAAGCCTCAAGCATATAAACACCTGACGACACCTTCTTTATACACTATATTCTCCGGCTTTTTTATTTCACACTCCGGCTTTTTTATAGAACAGCGTGATTCAAAAATACATCCTTCGGGAATTGATTTTCCAAAAGGATTTGCTCCGGGAAGGGGAGAAAAACTGTTTTCCGGAAGAGCCCTGAACAGAGCACGGGAATAAGGATGGCGTAAAAGGGATTCATCTGTAAAACAGCGGGAGCGTGTTATTTCCACGATAGTCCCCCCATAAAAAACCGCAATAGTGTCGGCAACCCGTAAGGCGGCTTTAAGGTCATGGGTAATAAGAATGACTGTCTTTTTGGCTTTTGTGAATTTCTTTAAGAGATCCAGGGATTCTTCCACCATATCCGCATCCAGACCTGTTGTCGGTTCGTCAGCGATAAACAAATCTGCCTCGGTGACATAAGCTGCGGCAGCCAGGATGCGCCTTGCCATACCTCCGGACAATTCAAAAGGATATAAACCTTTTACCCGGAACTCCAGACCAAAATAATCCAAAGCCTTATCTGCTTTGTACTCGGCTTCTTTTTTTGATATGCCGGTTAAAAGAGCGGACCGGCAAATGTGCCAACCAGCTGTTTTCAGTGGATTTAAAAAACTGACTGATTGGGGTACAAGTACTATTTCTTTTCCCCTCAATTTTCGGACAGATTGATTCGTTAACTCTTTCCCTTTATAAATAATCCGTCCTTTCATTTCCGCATTTTCCGGCAAAATGCCAAGTATGGCATGAGCCATGAGGCTTTTTCCGGCGCCACTTGAACCGATTATTGTAAAAAAATCACCGTATTTTATCTGCAAATCAAATCTGTCGATTATTTTTAATGGTTCGCGTTTAAAAAAAGATCGAGTATAACGCTTAAATAATGCTTGTGGTGGTTGTTTGGTTCACACAATTATTTGCACCAGAACCGACGTTACTATCAAAATGTGTGTATCAGTTTCTCCCGTATTTATGACCAGACCAACGAACTTGTCATCTCTTCCCTCATTCACCTATTCGCCAATTCCGCAGGGTTTCCTTATCGGTGACCTTGAAGGATCGATGCTTTATCATAATATAGCCCTGAGGATTATCATCACTGTCATAGAGTTCTAGCCAATTTTCGTCACCATCACAGGTTGTATAGACAGCATAGGTGATTCGGCCCTGGAATGGTACCTGATAGGCACTGACACATCCCCAATCCTCTTCCTGCACATTAAAAAAATAATAACTGTATGCAGAATCAACATTGGGTAAGACCTTATCGAAGCTGTAAAACGTGCCTATTTTTTCTATAAAATAGGTTTGATCATATTTGAAATCTCCCTTCTGATTTGCTTCGTATACCTGATTAAAAGTATCATAGTAATACATCTGGAGGGGGGACATTTCTTCTGACATAAGAATCTCCTTGTTATAAATGATAGCTAAACTTATAATCCTTCCCGCGGAAAAAACGCTTTTTTTCTGCCATTTGCACTTAATTTTACAACATAATAGCAAATCGTGCCACAAAAATATTCAAAGCAATCTATTAAAATCTGCTAATTTCATGAAATTTCCTATTTCGGCATGTTTTATGCAACTCCCAGGACAGACCTCCCCCCTATAACCTAATAATCCAGAGAGAAAAATTAATTCAGACTGTTTGGATCAAAATTTGGTGGTGCTCTCCCAATCTTTACAAGATGACGCAGTATTTTTTCCGTTTCTTCCAGGTCCATTATTATGGCGATTATCTTCATTTCGCTGCCGCATTTCGGGCAAATTAATGGATCTACACTATAGACCTTTTCGACTTCGTCGAATTCCAATTGTAAATTTTAATAAGGTGTATCTTTATCAGTTCCGTTTCCATCGGAAACGAAGCCCATGCAGACCGCTGCTGTTTTGTCCCAACAGTTGGCGTTTCATTGGATGCCTCATCTTCCTCCTCTTGTGACACCACTACTGCAATTTCCTGTTTTTCTTTCCAGCCATTTGGCGCAAGCCTGCATAAATGCTCGTGTTCCTTCCATTTCCCACGACTGCGAGAGGAATATTCCTTTGCTTTGCAAAGGCGACCATAACGCCGGATATACTGTTTATGTTTGGGCGGAATATGGGCCGTCACCAGAGCAATAAAGTCACAACTTCGTTGTGTTCCAATTATACAAATTAAGAGGTGTATCCAAAACATCGAAGCTCTTGAAATTTTCCTTGAAATAGTCATTGTACTTTGGTGTTTTGAACAGGACTTTGCCATGGAATGGCTCATACTTCAGTTTTTCCAATGAAACAGGCGCCCGGGCTATATACTGGGCCAGGGATTCCCGGGCTTTATTATCGGAACCATAAATTCTCACGGAATTATCAATCGAGAAACCGGAATTCTTCCAGGACAGCAAATTTAATGCAAAATCGGTATTGAGCAGTTTATTTTTCTCGAAATACCAGATCATTTTGCGTCTGAACAACTCTGCCATCTGCTTTGTGCTTGAAATAGGGAGATAAATAAAATTTCCGGTATCATCAAAGCCGCCTTCCAGTAATAGCCCATGCCAGTGGGGATTGGGGCGTGCGAAATCCCCGAATGTCTGGTGTGACAGGACAAGGCCGGTTGTGATTTGTCTGCCGGCGACCTCATTATAATATTCCTGTATCAAGTTGAAGAATCAGTGCTATCCTTCGGATAGCTTGGAAATATCCGAAAACAAGGTTCGGTTGTGTAAAAAATATGGACGAAGGCATTTTGGAATTGCAAACACAAACTGTCTGTGTGGGAGTCGCAATAAAACGTCTTGTGCAATCTGTTCTCCGAACAAGAGTGTTCGTTTCTGATGACAAGACGGGCAAAGATAGAAACCAAGACAGGAAAGCGGAACATTCGTTTCCTAAAGGAAACGCGTAATCATGTCCGCATTTTGGATTTTGACATTTCGGCTGGGTACAAAGCAATGACACTTATAATCAAGCCAATATCGCGGAAGAGATTGTAACCAACAAGGAAAGCTTTACCGATACAGCCGTGCTTACTCAGATCAAAGCCTTCCTTCATTCGGAAAACGGAAATACCACGCCGGAATTGGATACTATCCTTGTGGCTTATGATTTTACCAGAGACCTTCCGGATAGTATCCATAAATGTATTGTCTGGGGACATCTTAAAGACTATCTATCATGGCCTGATGAAAAACGATTTGAATTAATCCACGGGATTGCATATGCCATGTCCCCCGCTCCTTCCCGCAGGCACCAGAAGATTAGTATGTACATTTCATCAATGTTTTTTAATTACCTGGAAAA
>JAFGRV010000299.1 GCA_016934975.1 Spirochaetales bacterium
ATACTCCTTATTATATTACTATCGGAATTCAACAAAGTTGAAATACTCCTTATTATATTACTATCGGAATTCAACAAAGTTGAAATATTCCTTTTAATAAACTACCATTTTATACTAAAAGCCGCCGGGAGGTGTTACAGAAACAACAAATCGAAGACTCATATCTCCGAAGAACGGTATCTCTCCATCTGTCCAGGCAACCTCACCATCGACGATACGAAAACGCTGAGCTATGTAGAGCCGTAACGGTAATCCAGGCATAGTAAGGCGCAATCCGGCTCCGAAGCTAAAATAAAAATTATTAAGATCCATATTCCAAATGTCATCACGGGTAGTATAAAGAGCGGCACCGTCAAAGAACCATGTCCACCAGAGAATATTACGTGCAATGGGATGTCTGAATTCTATAGAAAAATCGAATAATGATTCACCATCCCACATGGCATCCCAACCACGCCCTGTATTCATACCATCTATGTATAATTTTTCACGTTCCGTCGCATTTATCACGTCCTCTCCAAACTGAGGGAAGACTAAGCCGAGCCCGGCATGTAGTGCCATGACCGTTTGAAAGTCAAATGCATCGTTAAGGGGAATTTTAAAGAGGGTGACGAAGGCTTCTGCCCTTGATTTTAACTTTATATAGTCACGTTCTCCACCTAAAATTCCACCCGAATAACCGGTATATTGAGATAATAAAAATCCGCTTTCCGGATTATAGTAAATATCCCGCTTATCCCAATAAGCTGTCAATCCTAATGTATTAATAACATTCCAATTATTCAGATTATCTCTTACCGTCTTGTTGTAATGCCTGTAAATATCAGAATCATACCAAACATACGTTACCGCGGTTGAAAGTTGAGCACTGATTCCCAATTTACCCAATAAAGTCATCCCATAAAGATTTGAATTTATTCCAAGTTCAATCTCATGGGAATCGTATTCCATGGTATTCGACCGCGTCGTATCTATACCATTACTGATTGCATCATCATACTCATCCGGGTCCGTGTAAGGATCCGGCACATCATCATCTGTAAAAATCGGGGGTATAATATCCTGGAGTGCATTATCGATAAAGTTGTGGTAATACGATAATGTAGCGCCTCCGCCCCACCCTTTTCGGAAAAGATAATTATCATTAAAATTGAAGGCAAAGCCTTGTTTTGTCGTCGAGGCTTCTACATCACACCCGATTGTTCGCCCGGTACCTAAGAAATTTTTATCGGACCAACCGAATGTACCGGAAACAGGAAAATTCCCGCCGGAAAAGGCGATACCGAATCTTAAATCCGCCCAATGAGTCTCTTCCAGGGTGATAATAAGATCCATAAGCCCTTCTTCGCTTCCCTGTACAGGTTGAGGCCTTATATCCGCAAAATACTGTAAATTTAAAAGGTTATATATTCCCTGTCTGATTTTTTCCGCACTAAAAATATCACCCACTTCAAAGGGAAGTTCACGCAGTATGACATAATCATGTGTCTTTGAATTTCCAACCAGGACAATATTCTCTATATGAGCTCTGTCTCTTTCATAAATTTTTATATGAAAGGAGATTATTTTATTAATTTCATCACGCTCTTCACTATCAGTTATACTATTATGAATATATCCGCCATCCGCATAAAGAGTAATAATTGATTGAAAATCCGAATCCCATTTTACTTTATTAAATACTTTTCCCGGTTTCTGCTTTATCCTGGATAATAAAGTTTCATCGGAAAAAATTTCATTTCCCTCAAAAGTAACATCACCGAAAGTATATTGTTCGCCTTCGCTTATATAATATGTTATCGTCATGTAGCTTCTTTGCTTTTCTTCATCAAACTCTACGGTCCGTTCAATTTTCTCTACCTTTGCATCGATATATCCGTGTTTTAAATAGTAGTCGATAATTCGTGCTTTATCCAATTCAAGATTACTCTCTACAAAATAGCCATGACTGAATATTTCCTGTTTTTTTGATGCAATCTTTCCTTTTAAAGTGCTATCCGAGGCAAAATTATTCCCGGAAAATAAGAATTCCTTAATTGTTGTCTTAAATCCTTCTTCTATCTCAAAATATAAGGTTACTTTATCACCGGCTTCATTCAATTCGGTTCTGCTGCTTACTTTTGCTTCATGGAAACCATGATCGATGTAGTATTGATAGAGGATTTGTTCATCCTCATAGATCTTGACTTTATTTTCGAATACACCGCTTTTAAGCTGTATCTCTCCAAAAAGTTCACTATTGTTGATAAGTTTGTTCCCGATCAACTTGATATCAGCGATGATGGGTTTTTCTTTTACGGAAAACTCAATGATGACACTCTGGTTTTCATCATCCCCGCTTACAATATCCCCGATAATATCATCAAAATAATCCAAATCCCACAATTTATTCTCGATCTCATAATACATCTCACGGGTAAAGGGTTTTCCGATATAGTCTTTTATTGTCGGTTTGATATCTGCAAAAGCTGCTTTATTAAGACCTTTCATTTTTATATCGATAAGGGGCTTACCTTCGTACCAACTCGTTTCCTGTCCGCTTATTGAGGTAATTAAAAGAGTAAAAAATAAAAGAATGACAATTACTTTAATAATGGGTATGGTAATGAAATTGAACATCTCTTTTATATCGAGACCAGGCCTGGAAGGCTTACTAAATATCATACTTTCTCCTTATTTATAAGCCGATGCAAAAAAAATTCACACGGCTTCAGGATCTCCAACTATAATTCTTTTTATAAAAAGAAAAAACTTGAATCTCCATTTTTGTTACTATTGATTCCTGCCGGAAACTTTAGATTTCAGAAATCAAAAGATTTCAGAAATCAAAAGGTTACTTAATAATCAATATCTATAAAGAACATATTCTCTTAATAATCGAAACTCCATTCAAATTTAATCGTATTATCCGTTAAATAGAAAAACATGTTATTTAAATGCTCCTGTGTCGGATTAAAGGTCCATTCCAAATTGAAAAAAGGTGTCGGCCATTCCAGGCTGAACTCAAGTTCAGGTTCAATCCCAAAAAAGCCACTCCCAAAAAGGGATTCCGGTGTATAATAATCTACTTCAGTTAATCTGACAAGGCCTGAAACGAATAAATCATCCCCAATATATTGCCCGATTGTAATCGTCGTATTGTCCAGATATGAACCCAGAGAATTAGGATTACTCTGTGCAGGATCTCCCACTTCTCCGAGGACTTTATCAATAAGTATATTTTCGATTATGTGTGTTCGTATTGAAAAAAGATCCAGATTAAATACATCCCTGATAGTCTGTTCAATGTTTCTGAAAATGAGGGCTTCGGTTAAAACTTCACTCGATAAGAGAACAAAGGAAAGTCCAAGGTCCTGATCCTGTTGGAAACGCTCTTCCAAAGATTTGCCTAAAAGCCTGAAAATATCATACTCTGTCATGAGAGGTATAGATTCAAACCTCGGTGAGAATTCACTCAGCCGGTTATTCTCCGCTATAAGATAGATTTTTACAAGTTCATTATTATCAGTCTCCCTGATTTCGGCACGAACAGATACGGTAGGATCAAACACATCCGGCGTGACAACATTAAATACGATTTTTCCGGATTTGAGATAAAAATTTCGATTAAAATAAAAGACTTCTCCCCCCTTTATTTCAGCTTCTCCGGTCATGTTAAAGGTTTCAAGATCACTATCATATGAAATGAGAATATTTGAACCTTTCTCTGCATAACACTTTAATACGGGAAAATTGGTTGACGGCCAATCAAACTCAACCTTTCTCCCTGTTTCAAAGGCTAAATTAATCTTTAAGTCCGTATTACCCGATGAAGGTTTTTTGTCGGAGTTTGATGCGTTGCTCATGGTAATAGTACAGTAATGTGCAATCAAGGTTCCATCCACCCATACTGCATTTTTATCCGCCCTGGTATTCACAGTCCCGATAGCAAATCCTTTCACCTTTACTACATCGAAATCATAAGAGCAGTAAATGCCGATATCCGGATCCGATCTGAAAGAGAGATCATATGCCCCGGGGAGCCAATGATCAAAATAAAAAATCCCCTTATCCGCATAGAGTATTCCGTCTCCCACCCGGGTAGATGTTTTTTCCATCTCAAACTCTTTTTCATGTAATGTTAAGGTGGTTTGAAAGGGTTCTGTCTCATAGGGAGAAAGAAAAAACGATAATTTTACATCTTCTGCCAACAAACTCCCTTCAAAATCGGGATCATTAAAGTAGCCTTTCACTTTTATATGTTTTCCCGAAGCAAATCCCTGAGTAAACCGGATAATATCTTCTCCCAGGATGAGATTAAAAACTTTAAGATCAAGCCAGATACGTTCAACCTCTGAATCAATGGTATTACCGACCACTGTTCCTTTTACCACACCCCGGATCGGAAATGGTTCCGTGATTTCGATATTAAATTCACCATTATTCAAAAAGGTCCCGATTAATACATTTCCCGGACCTCCGTCTATGTTGAGCTTGTCTGCTTTTTTTGTCAGGTTTACGGTCCAGGGGTTAAATTTTTTGTTATCAACCTTAATTTCCGAGATATCGAATCGTGCGGTATATTCTTTCTTAAAGACGTTATAAAAAGGTTCTTCAGGTCCCATATTTATAACTTCCCCGGAAAAATTGAGGGAGGAATATATATTCTTCCGGAAATAATCACCTTTAAATATAGATGAAAAAGTAAAAATTCCATTTTCTTTATTAAAACTTCCTTTTCCATTCACAATTTCCAGATTCAGGTATGTCATGGAAAGAGCGTCAAAGGTAATCACAGGTTCCTCAATGTTAAAATCCGTAGAAAAACCAACGTGATCTCCTCCTACAAGATTCCCTTTTACAAGAGAAACGGTGCCCTGAAGATCAGGTTGATGCAAAAGCCCGGAAGCCATCATATCCCCTGAAAGTGATCCGTTCACAATAAATTTCCCGATTCTTTCAAGAGGAGAATTGTAAAAGACCAGATTTGCATTAATCCTGTCCTGAAAAAGAGTTGTGGATAATGAATAATACTCTTTTGTATTCCTGCCTGTCAGGACAAGAGAACTCGTGAGAGCGGAATTCACATCTTCTCCGAATCGAATCTCACCATCACCTGAAAGTTCGGAAAGAAAATCTTTATATTGAATATCCGAGCAGAAAAGTTCTTCATTGTTTAAAACATAAGCAATTTCACATTCATTCTCTTTTACCTGAAGAAGAGGAAAATTATAAATAATCGTGCTTGGGGAAGTGATTTGCCATTCTCCGTCGGATGAAAATAAACCTGTCATATAAAAGGAGGTGTAGGCAATAATTTCTTTTTCTCCCGACAGGGGAAAAGGGAGTTTCAGGGTATTTGCCGTTATAATAACATCCTTTTTCTTGTGAAAAAGAACAGAAATATTCAATCCGTAATTCCCTTTGACAGAGAGTTGTTTCCCTTCTTCGTAGTACCCTGAAAAACCATAAGGAATGCCCTCAAGATAGAGTTTGGAATCGAAGGAAATTAATCCAGGGCTCCGGTACCGGGAAGTGATACTCCCGGAAAGATCGAATTTTTCCCATTGTGCCTGGATCGAGTCAATAGCAATTTCCTTCTCCGTCCCCCGTATGGAAAGATCAATATAATTGCTTTTATTGAGTTGATCCGAAACAGCAAAAGAATCCGTGGCAACTGTCGTAGCCTCAAAATCCGAGGAGATGTGAAATCCCGAATCAAGGGTGAGTTGTTGAAGGAAATTAAAAATTCTCGGGGAGTATACCGAATCTTTTATAAAAAGTTTATAGATATTGGAGATGGGGATTTTAGCCAGAGTACCATCGACATTTATCGCAAAAGCCGGATTAATGATCAATTCCCCTGTGGCGGAAATAAGATCGTTATATGCTGATTTGTCAAATGATGCGGAAAGATCAAAAAACAACCGGGACAATCGGGGATAAATATCCAGATTAAACGTATCAAATCCCGATGAACCGATAAGAAGACGTGAGCCTTTCAAGTTTATACTTTCTTCATTCCGGTCCAGGGTAAAATCCGCGGATATGCGTTTATCCTGGAGAGCTTTCACATTTGCCAAACGCAAAAAACCCTCGGGGAAAAAATTCTTAAATAATATATTCCCTGTAAAATCGATTGTCCCGAGATTTGAATGAATAACAAGGGGTTTAAAATATGCTATTTCACTATTTCCATGTAATAGAGCGGAAACAACAATTCCCGGGGGTAATATGGGATTGATGAGGTGTATCTCGGAAGAAAGCTTATACTCAAGAGTGTCGTGGGAAAGTTTATAAGAAACAGTGCCCGAAGAGGTGATCGCTGAATTCAGCCATGGGTTGTATGAAAAAAAAGGACCTGTCAGTTTCAACATGCGAGAAGGTTTCCAGTTTTCCGTCTCAAAATCCAGTGTAATATCCTGAGCAGGAATATTGTAGACGAGCTGCACATCTACCGGGGCTTTGTCTTGAATCTTTATCACACTTAATCTTTCATCTTTCAGAACAACCTGAAAGGTTTGTTTTTCCAGGATGAAATTACTTGATGAGAGATGAAGCAGGCGGACGACAAAGTCTGCCCGGGTAAATCCGCTGTAAACTGTTCCTTTCATCTTTAACCGGGAAAAGAACGCGAGGGGTTCTTTCGCTTCCTGATTTATGGTAACCCGTGTTGTACCTTTTCGCAGATTTAATTCATAGGATTTTCCCGTACTTTTTACACTAAAAAACAGGTTAGTACAATTTATAAGCATTGTATCCGTATAGAGAATTAATCCGACATTATGTCCGGTTATCTCAAATTTATATTTGGTCGCGGTTAATCTTTCTATGAATCGTTGCTGAAATTCGGTGCGTTCGGAGATCTGCGCGGGCTTTAGCCCGAATTTCAGAAGAGTATTTGAGATATTTATCTCCGAGATACTCATGAGAGGATCCCGGGTAAATAACAGGCTGAATATATTATACTTAATTTTAATATTTTTAATTCTGAAGAGTTCATCTTCCTGACTTACAAAACTGAATATTTTTAAATCCCTTATCTCGAGGTACATAAAAATCGAAGGAGAAATACTCTCATATTTTATCTTACGGCCCAATTGTTTTTCCATATATTCAAGGATATTATCTTTCAAGCGATCCATCCGGGTACTTACTTCACTATCAATATAATAATAAAGAATGAAACCGATAATGATGAGAGGTATGAAAAAGAGTATTTCGATAATTCTCTTTATGTTTTTATTATCCTTGCTGACTCTTCTGTTCAACAACACTCTCCATAATATAAATAATTCCCGGGCACGTAATAGTTACACACAAATTAAATATTTTTTAAGAGTACTCAAATTCCGATACTACTCAAGTTTTGTGTATCCTCATTTCAATAAGAATAATATGCCGGTCATCTCGCTCAAGAATTGTAAAATCCAGGCCCTTATCTTTATAGATACCACCTTTTTCAGGGATTTCACCTAATTTTGTACAGATATATCCACCAATTGTATCATATTCACCTTTTTCTATCCGCACAGAGGTCTCATTATATAAATCCTCGATATTTGTTGTTCCCGCGATATGATATACATTCTTGGATATCTCTTTGATATCATCAATCTCGTTATATTTATCTTTTGGTATGTATCCCACAATCTCTGCCGCAATATCATCCTGGGAAATCTTGCCTGAAATACCACCATACTCATCGGAGAGAAAAACAATAATCTGCTTTCGTTCTATCATCGCACAGAGGAGTTCGTGAATCCGCTTTGTGTCAGGGTAAAAATATGCTTTTTTCATAATATCGCCTACAGATTGAGCCTGAACACTCAACAGATCCATCACATCGATATAACCGATGATATTATCGGTACGGCCGGAAAATACCGCATAATATCTGATATGCTCCTGTTGAGATTGCCTGATAATATCATTTATTTTTTCATCATATGCGATAACTGGAACTTTAAAAAAGGGAACCATCACCTCCCGGGCGATTGTTTCTTTAAAATCAAATATATCATCAATGATACGCTGTTGTTTTAAATCCGTATGAGATTCTCTGCTTATAAGGCTGATAAGCAGCCTTAAATCCTCCCGCGAATGGGGAAGTCTTCTCATTCTTTTTTGCCTGAAAATAATGAGGAGAAATTTAACAATAGCATTAAGAATGATTGAGACAGGAAGAAATAAAAAATAAAAAAAAGCGATAACCGGTGCCAATTTTACGCTTATTGTATTGGCATGTTCTCTAAAAAAAGATTTCGGGATAATCTCCGAGAATATAAGGAGAAGAACACTTAATCCCAAACTCCCCACCCATGAAGCCCAGAAAGGAAAACCAAAGTCGGCAAGCATACTCTTAAGAAAGACGGCTGCCGTGACAACAGAAATATTTGTACCGATTAAGGTTGTGGAGAGTAGTCTTTCAGGTTTTATGAGAAGGAAATGAGCAGCTGTGGCATAAAATATTCCTTTTTCCTTTTTCGAAAAAAGTGAGAGCTGATCTGCCGCGAGGAGACCAGTCTCATTCCCTGCAAAAAAACCTGAGGCTATCATACAGATAAAAATCCCTGCATAAATCATGAATTCTCCATTCCTTTCATTGCTTCAAGCTCAAGGATTCTTGTTTTACCCGCTTTTAAGACTGTAAAATGAATCCCTGAAATTGTAATGGATGTCCCTCTTACGGGAATTTCACCAAGATGTTCCATAATCATTCCCGAAACTGTTCTTCTTTCCGATGAAAACTCCACATTAAAAAAATCCTCAAGGGTACCCGTATCAATCTTACCCGGGAGAACATATTTTCCCGGCCCAATCTCCCTGATGGTATCCTTTTCCGACGTGTAGAAATAATCCAGAATATCGGCGACAATATTTTGAAAGGTAACAATTCCGGCTGTTCCCCCATATTCATCTATCACCTGGGCAACATCAAGATGGTGCTCGCGGAATTCCCGGAGAAGATCCGGTAAGTTTTTTGATGCGGGGATCGTATAAAAAGGTTTAATGAGGTGTTCCAGGAGAACTTCCTTTTTTTCGCCATATTTTACAGGAAGTAAATCGCCGGTATCAATATAACCGACAAGATGATCATAATCCTGCTTATAGACATAAATAAATGTGCCGGATACAAGTTCGGATTTCTTTATTGTAATTAATGTGAAAAGACTTTCTATGGTTGTGGAACTGTCAATACCAATAATCTCTGTCCGGGGAACCATAACATCAGAGGCTATTTTGTTTCTAAACTCCAGGTACGATTCAAGAACATCCAAT
Source organism: Spirochaetales bacterium (assembly GCA_016934975.1). Classification (GTDB taxonomy): domain Bacteria; phylum Spirochaetota; class Spirochaetia; order SZUA-6; family JAFGRV01; genus JAFGRV01. The sequence goes on from JAFGRV010000299.1 coordinate 9,262, forward strand.
TCAAACTTTTTTATTAATCCCCGGCGGTGTCCCACATTCATGGCAAAGGAAATAAGAGTTTCCGTTGCATTCTCCTCTTCTTCATGATCTTTTTTTGAAGGCACGCGAGTCAGAATTTTAGTACGGATAATTGTAAGAATCCTGGTGATCGGAAGAAACAAAATGGAAAATACACGGAGAGGGAGGATTGAAATCCGGGCAAAGGCAAGGGGGTGACGTACTGCTACGTTTTTCGGAGTCATTTCTCCGAAGAGCAGCAAAATGGGAATCATCACAATAATAGAAAAAAATTCCGGGTCTATAAAGGGAAATCGTTCACACACATAGGTAGAAACTGTTGATGCAAAAAAATCCGTGGCAAACACATTCACAATCATATTCCCCGTAAGGATCGTAATAAGCAGGTTATCCGGAGATCTAAAAAAATCAAAAACAAACTTTTTTTGCACTCTTCCCAGTACGGATTTTAATTTCTCTCTCTCCAGACTATTAAGTGAGAAAAAAGCTGTTTCCGATCCTGAAAAAAATGCAGAAAACAATAAAAACAAAATAAGAAAGAAACTGTAAACAATGAATGAATATATATCAACCTCTCCCATGATTTTAGTTATATCAAAAAAACCCTTTAATGTCTTTAGTATTCACGGAGATTAAATTTCTTTCTTGACTCAAAAGCGCTCTCTCATGTAGTAGAGCGCTCATCTTGAATAAAAATCAAAAGGTGCTGACTCACTTTATTGCGCCCGATGGGCTTGACGGCTCAGGCACAACAACTCAACTTTCGTTTTTAGGGGAAAAACAGCATCTGTTTTTGCGATTTTTCTTCGATTAGCTTACTTTTTTATCTTTTACCGGGTGGTGGTGTATCCCAAGGAGACTATCAATAGAAAGGTCTTCATCCTGGCCGGGCCAATGAATTCCGTAGCCGGAGGGGGAAATTTGATAATCATAACATCATCTTCAAAATCTACACTTTCAATCTTATATAATTTATCCATTTCTTTGCTCCTGAAATATATTCCATTTCTCAACAATTTAATCGAAATGATTATATATGATTTTTCTTATTTCACGTCTTAATCCGGGGGACATATTATAGCCGTATGCTTCCTGAATTTCATAATTCTCGGTATCCAGCCAGTATTTACATTCGCAGTCACCTTTCCGGCAATGAATGTGTATAGGCTCATCTCCTTCATTTGCATAGAAAAATAATCTCCAGCCAAAAATTAATACTACTCTTTAATCACCCGGAGCGCTGGAAAAAATTTTCATTAGAGGTGAGCTATCTTTAAAATTGGAAATTCTTACATTTTTAAAAAGAACAACCGGTCCGGTTTACCTGGATGTACTCATTTCTGCTTGTACTATACATTTCATGAATTTACTCATCTATGTATTCATTTACAATGTTGATAATCGATTGGAATATTTTATCAATTGGAAGCATTTCATTATCCTGCTCGCAGTTTATCAAAAAATAGTTGTCCCGTTTCGTTAATTCGATGAATAATTTTCTCACTTTATCGAGATAATGATAATCACTTTCATGAATATCATGAGATAATTCCGTATATTCTCTTTTTTTCTTTTGCGATACATTATAAATCGCTTTTTCAACACTCGCGTCCAGAATAAATACAATATCGGGTTTGGGTATCTTATTAATTTCATATTCAAGAGATTCTATCCAGGTGAAAAAACCTTCATGATTCTTTTTCACTTTCACACCTTGATGACTTAAATTAGAAGGAACATATCTATCACTTATTATAATATCTAAATCTGCTATATTATTATTTTCAAAATATAATTTTCTATCCAGAGCATAAAGAAGTGATGTTAATTTAGGATCTATATCATTAATACCACCATAGTTTCCATTTAAATACTCACCGACCATTTTACCAAAAAAAGAATTATATTGCGGAAAAGAAATTAATGCAGATTTAAACCCCCTATCTTTTAAGGAATTATATAATAATTTACTTTGTGTTCCTTTACCAACACCGTCAATACCATCTATAGCTATAAGCATTTGCACTTATCCTTTCCTGCTATCGAATTTATAGAAGACCTGCGGTTCTCTCTATAAGAATACTCCCGAAGTTAAAAGACAGATTTTGCAGGGATTATTTTCTAAAAAAAATTTGTTGTATATAAAAATATATCTGAACCTAAAAAAAATCGGCTAAGAGATATTTTCATATTTGTAATCAATCTTTATTCTATTCTCATAATATAATCAACTACTTTATTTCAATTATTTGAGTATTTGAGATAAAATGCATAGTGATATGCTATTATTCCGATATTCGGAATAATAGCTAAACCCAGGTTTATGAGAAATCAAAAATTTACAAAACCGCAACCTCGTCATAGAATATTTATTTGGGTTGCGGGCCTGTCCTGCGTCATGATAAGGTATCAGATATTTATATAAATTACAATTAAAATATTGTCCATTTGGCACTCCGGACCGGGAAAAAGTCTTTGGAAAAATTTGGGAAATTATAGCCACTTTGCCGATAATTAAAAAGTGAAGCGCCTTATTTTAATCGGTTTTATATTTTTATTCACTCTCACTTCTCTTTATCCGTACAGGATTCTCTATACCGAACAGTTCTATAAATTATACCATCTTCATTTTTACCAATACCCCGATGATTGTATGGAAAATATCTACTATCTGGAACAGGCACTGAAAGCCGAGTTTTGCAACCCCCTCTACGCCCTGGCGAAAATAGAAAACAAACACCAGTGGGAGCGGTATAAACAACTTTTTACCATGCATATCTATCTGCGGCTTATTCAACTCTATCTTACCCTCGGGAACGGCTATGATAAAAAGATAGCCTATTTTTATAATGAACCATGGAAAAGGCAAAACCTGGAAAGCCTCAAGATCGCGGAACAAACCTTTAAAGTCGCTTTACTATACTGGGATGAAGCAAAGAAATGGTCCCGGAAAATAAAACCTTCATTCATCCATCTGGATAAAGTAGAAAACTGGGAAGATGAACATTACCGGATACAAACCGGGGAACTCGATTATGGAGATATTATTCAATCCCATCTTCAGAGACTCCAAAGAGTACGCCGGGATTTCGAAAACATGGATGAAACAACCTACTAACCCTATCAACCTCATTCTTTAATTATAAAAAGGTCTCTACCTACCCACGTGGTCGAGCATTTTTTCGTGGAATGATATAATTACCATGAGAATACCATGATAGACATCATCGGTATCTACACCACGAAACGAACAGTAAGGAGATACGAGGTATGAAAAAAAATCTTTATTATGTCAGTGTATTATGTCTTTTATTAACACTTTCCTTGTTTGGTTATTCACAGATTTCGGAAAAAACAATCGGACCGGTCACCATCTCGCAATCGATTATCGATTTCACCTTTCCGGTAGATTCGGTCACCATAACACTTTCCGCACCGCCATCGGACGAAACTCACCGCGTTTATTTTGAACTTGGAGGTAATGATTGGGTTGATGCCGACAGATTACTATATGTTGATGGCGGGGAAGTCCTGGAGGTTGATATAGCTATACAATGGCCGTATATCGCTCCCGGTGAAACAAAACAAATGTATATTATTGTAAAAGTACAACCAGACGGACGATCACAGGAAGAAATCACCGATGAACAGGGTATTTCCGTATCCGGTGAGAAACCCGCTTATCCGGACCAGGATAAGCTTTCACTCATAAGAGACGGGTACCCGTTGATAATAGTCGCCGTTACTCCCCTTTCTCCGGCGGGTCAAAGAATAGATTCCCAAGGGACAACAGATCTCTATTTTGACAGAGGGACAATTGTAGAACTGAATGCAGCCCGACCTGTACCCACACCATGCGGCACAGGATGTGCCCAGGTCACTTTCGGGGGGATGTCGGGGGATGTTGTGATAACAGGTACTTTTACCTATGAAGTGACAATGGACGCAGACAAAGAAATCACCATTAATTATTATTTATCAGAAGCTGCACCAACTATCGCCCCGACCCCCAACCCGATCAGAGATTTAGGTGATGTAAATGCCGATAACACTATCGATATAATTGATGCCCTTTTAGTTGCTCAACACTATGTAGGTCTGAATCCTGATAATTTCAATAGTTCCGCTGCTGATTCCAATTGCGATGTAAACATCGATATTATAGATGCACTTTTAATAGCTCAATATTATGTCGGATTAATTACTGAATTTTGTTAGATGGAGTTTGATCCACACCACTTCGTGGCTTTGGATTCAAAGAAAACTCAAAGTCCAAAACCGAAAGCGTGCGTGTGGAGTTTTTTGAAAAAAAACTCCAAGCGCAAAGCCCGAAGGGCGTGCGCAGACATTGTAGATGCCTTGCTTATCGCCCGGCATTATGTCGGCTTGGTCGGAGACTTTTACTGTACCATGTAAATTCCCATTACATAATGAGCATGGCGTCGCCATATGAAAAAAACCTGTAATTATGTTCCAGGGCAGATGCATAGGCTCTGCGGATAAACCCGATCCCTGCAAAAGCTGAAACCAGCACAAGCAAAGAGGATCCGGGTGTATGAAAATTGGTAAGAAGTCCTGAAGTCACCTTAAAGGTGTATCCGGGATAGATAAAGAGGGAGGTGGAATGTTTTCCCGGGATTATTTTCCCATCCTGACATGCGGATTCAAGAGCACGGACAGAGGTGGTTCCCACTGCGATAATCTTCCTCTTTTCCTTTAACGCTCTGTCTATCCGGTGTGCCGCATGGGGTGAGATGTCATACTCTTCTTCATGCATATGGTGGTCTTCTACATTTTCAGTTCGAATGGGAACAAAGGTTCCCATACCCACATGGAGAGTAATCCTGACCACCTCTATGCCTTTATCTTCAAGGGAAGCAAGAACTCCGGGAGTAAAATGGAGGCCCGCTGTGGGAGCAGCAGCGGAACCGGTCTGTTCCGAATAAATAGTCTGATACCGGGCAGTATCCCTTTGTTCATCCTCCCGGCGGATATATGGCGGAAGAGGTACATGACCGAATGCTTCAAAGAATTCTTCATCCACAGGTGTATCAAACCGCAAGGTTCTGGTTGTCCCCTCTGCTTCTATAATTGTCCCCCGGATATTATTTCCGAAAACATAGGTTTTACCCGGTTTTTGTCTTTTTAATTTATTCGGTAGGACGTCCCAAACCCCCGGACTTAATTCTTTCAG
>JAFGRV010000300.1 GCA_016934975.1 Spirochaetales bacterium
AAATGGTAAGAGACATCCGGGATAAAATTTATCAAGAAGTAAAAGATATGTCGTGTGAAGATAGAATAAAATATTTTAATGAAAAGGGAAAACAAGCAGATAAAGAATTAAGAAAGAGTGCAAACGTAAAAGTATAGATATTTATCCGCTATTCAATAGCTTCTTTCTTCCTCCTGTCGTACAACAACCCGTAAAAACAAGGAATAAACACCAGGCTAGAGAGGGTGGAAAAGATCAATCCGAAGATGATGGTACTCGCCATGGGGCCCCACACGACAGAAGTCCCGCCGATTCCGATTGCCGTGGGAATGAGTCCGGCGATGGTGGTGATGGAGGTGAGGAGGATCGGCCGGAGTCTGGTTTCCACGGATTCTATGATCGCGTCTTTTATGAGTGATCCTTGTTTCCGTTTATCATTGATAAAGCTGATGAGGACTATCGCGTCATTCACGGCGATTCCTGCCAATGCTACCCCGGAATAGAGTACTGTTGTGGAAAATGGAGTACCTGAAATAATCAGGAAAAAAATAACACCCACAAAAGCAAAGGGGACTGAAAAAAGAATGAGAAAGGGCTGTGAATAGGATTTAAACTGTGTTCCTAAAATGAGGTAGATTAAAAATATACCGATGAGAAATATTCTTAATATTTGGATAAGCAGGTCCCCGAATTCGGCAAATTCTCCCCCGACTTTTAAGACAATATCCGGGTATTGCTGTTTGTATGTTTCATTAAAAAAATTAACGATTTCACTGTTGATTTTTCGAATATTCTTTTTTGAGTAGGCCCCGGACTCAATGGTAATCTCTCTTTTTCCATCTTCCCGTTTTATCGCTGCGTAGCCGACTCCCCGTGTGAGAGTACAGACGGCGGAAAAGGGGATGCCCCGTCCGTCGGGTGTAATAAACGTCATCTGCTCTATGAGACTGATATCCGTTGTTTCCGGGATATCATAGGTGACGATAATATCAATTTCTTCATTGTTCTTAAAAAAAGTGCTTGCTTTAATGCCTTCGAAAGATGCCCGTAATGCCCTGCCAATAGAGGCGACAGTCAAACCAAACCTCGCTGCCTGTTCTTCATTTACCCTGATAAGAAGTTCCTTGGAGCCCTGTTCAACATCATCCTTTATATTCAATAAATCCGGATAGGTAAGGAGTTTTTCCTGAATACCTCCGGATACAAGAATAAGATCATCGTATGAATCACCGAAAAGTCTGAATGAAACAGGTGATGACACCGGCGGACCGTTTGTTGCTTTTCTGTACTCAATTTTTTCCACACCGGAAATATCTGCGCAGAGTTCCCGGGTTTCCGACATTATTCTTGAAATCGGACGCGTCCTGCCCTGGTTTCGTTCCGTTAAATCGACGGTAATTTGTGCAATATTGCTTTTTGCCGTATTTTGATTCGTTCCCGAGGTGAATCCGATATATGAATTGACCGCTGCAATCTCTCCGTTATTAATAAGAGGAAGGATCCGTTTCTCAAATTCACTCACCACTGCATTTGTTTTCTGACGGTTCGATCCGAGAGGGAGTTGAATATTGATATAGAAAAGTGAAAAATCTTCCGCACTAAAGAGGTCCTGTTGAATAAGCGGAACTATGGCAAAGGCGATAATAATAATGAGGATAAGACCGATCACAACAGGGAGTTTAAATTTGTAGATTCGTGAAATAATTCCGGTAAACCATTTTTGGAAATTTTCAAACCACCTGGATTCAGACTTTTTTATTTTGCTTTTTCCCGGCCAGTCTGCAAAATGAGAAGGGAGAAACAAGGAAGCTTCAAAGGTTGATGCAAGGAGGGCGATGGTGACGGTAAGCGGTATGACCCGGAGGAATTTCCCTATGGTGCCCGGAAGTATCATGAGGGGAAAAAATGCCGCCACCGTGGTAAGCGTCGAAGCGATAACGGGAACAATCACCTGATTCGTTCCTTGTATCGCCGCCTCTTTCCGGGATAATCCCTCCCGGTAAAGACGGTAGCAGTTTTCTACGATAACAATCGCATCATCAACAATGAGTCCGAGTACCAGGACCAGGCCAAAGAGGGTGTTTGTGTTAAATGTCTCGCCCAGGGCTTCGAGTATGAGAAAGGTTATAGCGAAAGTGACGGGAATACCGATCGCGGTAATAATTGCGTTCCGAAACCCGATAAAAAGAAAGAGTATAAGAAGAACAAGAATAAACCCTATGAGTGCATTTGAAAGAAGTATGTTGATGGAGTCGGTGATTTGAATGGTAGAATCGGAAAAAAGGGTGATCCAGATATCATCCGGTTTTATCTCGTTGAAAGCCTTTATCTCATCTTTCACCCGTTGAATCACCCGGGTGGAACTTCCGCCGGTCACTTTTGAGATCCGCAGGGTAATAGCTTCATAGCCATTGAATCGTGCGCGAATTCCCCGGGGATCAAAATCTTCCCGGATAACTGCAATATCTTCCAGATAGATGGTGCCGGCGGATCCCGAATTGTTTTGACGTATGATGATTTTTTTGAAATCATCGATATTTTCTATATCTCCGACAGTTCTTAAAATATATTCCCTGTTAGATGTCTCCACAAACCCGCCGGGAATATTGAGATTTCTGCTTTGAATTGCCCGGATAATTTCGTCTGTAGTGATCCGCAAATTCTCACATTTTTCTTTATTCGCTTTAATCACAAGCTGTCTGTCCCTTGAACCGACAATGGCAATTCCCGCTACTTCTCCGGCTGTCAGAAGGCGGTCTCTTAAAAGAAGAGCCGTTTTGTTTAAAGAACTGTAATTTGAATTCGAGACAAGAACGACTTCAATCACCGGGAGAAAATCCGCCGCGGAAAAGTCATCGATTATTGCATCGGGAATCCCTTCGGGAAGACTTATTTTATTAAACCGTGTCTGTACTTCCTGATATAACCGGGCAAATTCTTCTTTCGAGATACCGTCATCAAATTCAATACGGACGACACTTAATCCTTCATTCGTTACGGAGCGTATCCGTTTTAATTTACTGATTCCCTGGTATTCATTTTCAATCTTTACTGTGACGGTCCGTTCAACATCCTCTACCGCGACACCCGGGTAGGGAACGATGATATTTACCCAGAAAAAAGGCACTTCGCTAAATTGCTCCTGGGGTAACCGCGAAACACTGATAAAACCGAATATAAGGATCGCAACCATAAGACTGTTGATAAGAACTGAATTACTTACTGAGAATTTTCCTATTGTCATTGCCATTCTCCGCTTTTACCGACATTTCTCGGACTTACACGTTCGTCCGGGACTAAAGTTGATATCCTCGTAATAATAATTGTATCTCCTTCCGAGAGTCCGTCGATAACCTCTGCCCGTTCTCCGAATTTTTCACCGGATATGATTTTCCGAAGAACCGCCCTGTTGTCTTTCACTATAAAAACAAATTCCCCTTCCGGTTTCTTTACTATTGAAAAAAGAGGAATAATGATATGACTCACTTGTGATGTAATGTTTATCTGTATGTTTGCCGACATGCCTGATTTTACTTTAGTCCCAAGCTTGTTTTCCCATGCTATGATCGCCGTAAAACTTCCCGTCTGCTCATTACTTCCCCCGGCGACTGCGCTTACTTCCGCTTCTATTGTTTCATCTGTGGCAGCAGGTATCCGCACAAGGGCTTTTTGTCCTTTTTTAATAAAGCCGATCTGCCGTTCTCCCAATGCGATTGAGACCGTATAATATTCGGAGTTTACTATTCCGGCGACAGGTGTTCCGGGGACAATGAAGTTTCCTTTTGCTATTTGTGCATCTTTATTCGCGATAATGCCGGATATAGGAGCACGTACAGAGCAATCTCTCCAGGCTTTTATTGCCTGTTCATAACGGACTTTCTGGGCATAATATCTATTCTCCGTTCGTTTGAATTCCAATAAGGATAAATTTCCGGATTTATAAGATTTCTGAGCAGCATCCAATTCCAGTTTTGCGGTCTCAAGCTCCAGCTTGATGTGATCTTTATTATATCCGGCGATGGTATCATCAACCTTTAAAAGAATCGTTCCTTCATTAACGATGTCGCCGATGGAAAAAAAGACTTGTTCGATAATTCCCTGGGTTTCGGATAAAACAAGACTTTCGTTTTTACCTTTTATGATCCCGGATGCATTGATGAGGGGAATAAGATTGCTTTTTGTGGCTTCCAGAACATCGACATAGGCGATGGGTTCGGATTCCTTTTTATAATTATATGTCACGGAGGTGACTGCATCTTCCTCTTTTGAAGAACAGCTGAAAAGCAATAAGAGTAATAGCATGAAGATTATATTCCGTTTCATAAAATCCTCCTCGTTTTGATTTTTATTCAAAAAAAAACATTCACCGGAAAACGACTGCCCGTCGGGGGACCGCCTGAATAAGCGCCTCTTTCTGTGCGGACAATCCCGGAGGTTTCCTCAAAAAAAAATAAAGAATTAAAAATACCGGTTTCGGATCTTATTGAGGAGTTCATTAAACTCCATTCCACTCATGGTTTTATGGGGAAGAAAATGTATGCCATTGGGCAGTTCCATTATTTCCCGCTCCACAAGAACTAAAACAGCGGAAAAGCAGTAATCCTCTACCGCGACATCCGGTACCGGTGAAGGCAATCCGTTTGCAATATATTGATTTTGATACGTCGTTTTTATGTCAGGTGCATTTTCCAGATAAGAAATAATACTTAAGAGAAAATAAGCAACATCTTTTCTGGCACAGACGTCTTCTATTGATTCGATTGAATCGTGGATATACCCGTATTTTTTTAATGAAACAAAAAGTGAAGCGGGGTTGATTTTTTTATCGACTGTTATATAATCCAGAAAGTCCGTGGTTTTTAGGGTAAGGGATATGACATGAGAAAATGAGATGATCTCGACTTCGAGCAATTTTTTTGTTTCATCTGTCCGGGGATTTTCTATCTGCTGATACGCCAGATTCCTTTGCTTTTTATAAAAGTCCGGATAAGCAGGATCCAGAAGTTCAAAAGCGTCATCAAAAGATGCTGCGGCATGAAGATAATCATTGTGTTCGAAATAGAATAGGGCGAGATAGAGATTGATTTTTCCCGTGGTGTTTGCCAGTGTCAACCCTTGCTTCAGTATTTCAATCTTTTTTTCATAGTCCTTTTCATCTAATGCCGATAAAATAAAAAAATACTCGACAAACCGGGAGCGTTTCTCTACTTCTTTCAGATTCTTTTTAACACCCGGACTATCCCCCTTTAAAAAATCAATTTCACCGGCATAGCCGAAAAGAACAGCCTCATACTCGTTGTTATATGCTTTGTTCGTCATGAGTTCTTTTACATCTGATTCTGCCCTAACCAGATATGATATATCTTCTGTTATTCTGTACCGGAGAATAAGCAGATCTATCTCTTCGATTTTCTTATAATCTGCTTTATCGATTGTTGTCTTGATAACATTTTCCGTTACCGATGAACATCCCGCTAAAAAAAGTATGAGAAAAATAATAAAAATATGCATTACTTTCATCTTCTTTACCCCTGTTCACTTCATTTGATCAATGTATAGCCGTAGATATTGCCATCATAGCTGCCGGCAATCATCTCATAGGTTTTATCAAAATTTAAATCGGTAAAAGCCGGTTTTTTACTTCCTTTTACCGGGAACCCGGGCAGCGGTTCGAAATTCCGGCCAAGCCCTGTTATATAATTCTTTGTGCCATAAGCAAATATTTCATCTATACCGTCTTCGTCAAAGTCGAAGAGTGTTAATACGGTGTTTTTATCGCTGATATCCGGTACCTTCTTCTGTTTAAGGATACTTCCTGTCATACTTATCAATGTAAATTCACCCTCCGCATTCAAAACAAGGATTCCTTTTTCATTTTTATCACCATATAATGGAGATATGGCGGTAGAAATGAGGCGTGGATTGTTGTAGAAGACCCCTTCCAGATAAAGAGGAAACCCCGGAACCGGATTTCCATCAACATCCCATACTGATAATACACCGGATTGGGTCAAAAAGATGACAACGATGTCTTTCTTTTTGTTTTTATATAAAACAGGGGAGCAGAAAGAAATGCCGCCTCCTTGTTTCGGCCACCCTTCCCGGATAGTGCCCCGGGCATCTGTCAGATAGACGGTACCGGAAAAGCTTTTCGGATAAAAGGCGATAATATTGTCGAGAAAAGCAGGGGGAGCGAGGAGGGGAGAGGGAAAATCAAAATTGAATTTTTCTTCGTTTCCGTCTCTTGAAATAAAATAAAGGGATTTATCTGTTTCGGAATAAAATACTAATTTATTATCATATTCCACAGGAAAGAAAGAGCCTTTACATGAGGTGATGAGGGGGAATGGATCTATGGGATTTGCATTCTTGTCGAACAAATAGAGTGTGCCGGCTTTGGAGAAGACAAAGATATTTTTGTTAAATCCCCGGGGAATGTAGATTTCGCTATTTCTTTCCACCGGGACTTTCGATTCTTTTTCTTCTATAATGTCCCGGATAATGAGGTTGTTGTCATTGTCGATATAAATAAGATTTTCCGGGGCCGATCCTGCGGCGCTGTCGCAGTACACATGAGATGTAATCCCTGAAGATGCATGAACAGGGAACCCGGGAAACGGGATGGATTTATCGCCTGCCACGCCGTTCGCTGAAAATTCTATCCGTACTTCTTTTTCATTATAATGGATCGAAAAAACGCCGGTTTCATAGAGTTTAAAGAGTTTATTTATTAAGGTATTCCGGGCAAGAAAAGCGGGCAAGGCGGATCCCAGATTATAGTAAAGAAAGATATTGGCGTTTTTGGGAATTTCCCGCGTGACAGCTTTATAGTTATCTTCACGGACCAATGATTCATTCGACCTGTAATAATTACTTAAGCCGGAAAGATTTTCCGCGTTCATGGACAGGAAAATATAATCACCGATTTTAATATAATAAGGAGCATCGATTCCTTTTACAAATAAATCAATAATACCTTTGACAAAGGGAGGGAACTTAATCTTATTTACACGTACATTATCTAAAACCAGGGAAGCATCATCCTCAAAAAACAATGCTTTGGAAATTTTTTCCAGGGCCGAATCAATTTTTGACTGGTCATTTATTTTTACAAATATGACCGGATCCGGGGTGGTCTCCATGGTAAAGACACCTGCTTCGGATCCCATCCAGTCAAATAACAGTTCATCCGCCGTTGCGCCGATCAAGAGATTAGCCGAATCGTTAATCGTTTTCATTGTCTTGCTTTCAGGGCCTTCTCTGAAGTAGAAAAGGAGTTCCACAAGGTTTTTAAAGGATTTGCAATTTAACGTGGAGTAGATCGTCGTGACCGCCGGGAGATATTTTATTACCTGAAGGCTCGAAGGATTATAATCAAGAAATTGATGTAAGGCTTCATTGGGAACGGAAATAGTCGTATAGGCGCTTAAAAAAAGGTCCCGGTTGGAAATCTTGAAAGATAAAGCACTGTAATTGTTAAAGGTAATTTCCGAGAGTATCCCTGCGAGTTCCTTATTTCCCTCTGCTATTGATGAGATAATACTCTGAGAATTTATATATATATCGGTAAATCCTCCGGATTTTATCTTTTCCCGGAGATCCATTATTTCCTTGTTCCCTTTTAAATTCTTGTTTGATGTGCGGGCGGCATAAAGATTTTTAATATGCTCCGGTTTTGTAGAAAGCAGAACAAGATTATTAATGACGGAAAAATAAATACCCTGGTCATTTTCTCCGTTCTCATCCTTATCACCGGTTTCAAAACGATGGAGAGTCGTCTTTCCCGTCTGAGTCGTTGTTATGCCTTCGATTTTCAGTACGGAGTTAATCTGGGGAAAAAAACGGGTTACAAGAGAAAGAATTCCGGGATTAAGAACAATAATCGGTGAATAATCCGGTGCGATAACTATATCTGCTTTTACTTCCAGTAATTTCTTAAAAAAATAATTTTTTGATATGTCATTCGATTTGAATTCCAGAATCGCTTTCTGAATAGACTTTAAATCACTTGAAGAAGAAAAAATCAGGTCCGCGGCTTTTAAATCGATAACATTATCATAAATATCCCGGAGTGACTGTATTTTTACATACACAAAAAAATCATCCGGCAAATATGAAATTGCTTCCTGTTGGGTGACAAAATAAAAGATAAAGAGACCGATGGCGATAACGAGTATGATAATTAATAGTATCAGCATAATTTTTAATAAACCGGAAAAAAATTTCTTGAAAAAACCCATAAATACTCCTTGTCCTTATATTTTGACCGAAAGGATATAAAAAGTCAATTAAGTTTCCCCATCCACAAGAATTAATGAAATATCCATAAGATTGGTTCCTGTAGGGCCGGTTGTAATAAGATGGCCTGATTTCTTAAAATAATGATATGAATCATTCCGCAACAGATACTCCGTGCTCTCCAGGCCCTTTTTTATTCCTTCTTCGTAGGTTTCGCCTGTACAATATGCCCCGGCAGCATCCGTGGGTCCATCGGTTCCATCAGTTCCCATACAGTAGATAAGAGATCTTTTTAACCCGGAAATCTCTTTGACAGCAGAGAGCACGCATTCCTGATTCCGCCCCCCCTTCCCGTTCCCTGTCAGGGTGACCGTTGTTTCTCCGCCGGAAATGATGCACCCCGGCGGCGTCACTGGATGACCGGATTCTGTTATCTCCCGGGCAATCCCGGCGAGAGTTTTGCCGAATTCCCGGGCTTCCCCCTTAATCCGGGATGAGAGAATAAGGGTCCGGAATCCGAGTTCTTCGGCCTTTTGTTTTGCGGAAAAGAGTGCCTGAGAGTTCGAGCCGATTATTCTCGTAAAATTTCTTTTAAAAATAGGATCGTTTGCTTTCGGAGTCTCTTCCACCTCTCCGGCTGCCCCCTTTAGAAGATGATTTCTCACGGAGTGTGGAATCCTGTCAAGGATATGATATTTTTCACAGACCTTACGTGCATCCCGGAAAGTACTATCATCCGGCACAAAAGGCCCCGAGGCGATCACATCAACCTTATTCCCGAGGACATCCGAGAGAAGGAGGTTGATGACGAAAGCGGGATAGGCGATACGCATCAGATTTCCCCCTTTTACCCGGGAGATATGTTTTCTTACGGCGTTCATTTCCGCGATTTCAGCGCCGCACCCCAGGAGAATTTCTGTTGTTTTCCCCATGTCTTCCAGGGAGATTCCCGGGACCGGGAGAGAGAGAAGGGCGGAACCACCGCCGGAAAAAAGGCTGATGACAATATCATTTTCACCTGCGTTGTGAAGCAGCTGAATAATTTTTTGAGCGGCCTCTCCTCCCCGGGCATCGGGAACCGGGTGTGAGGCTTCTATTGTGCTTATATGTTTTAGAGGCGCAGTATGCCCTGGCTTCACCGAAATAAGTCCCTTGAGGGGGATTTGTAAGTCTGAAGTCATATCCTCCAGAGCCTGTGCCATGAGGGCTGTAGCTTTCCCGGCACCCACAACAATCATTTCTCCGGAAGAAGAGAGAGGAAACCGGGCCTCATCTGGCTTGAGTATCAATTCATTACCATTGAGGGAGAGATGGTTTCTTATACAAGCAGCAGGATCTCCTGCTTGCAATGCGGCCTGCATGATAGTTTTTGCAGCTTTTACCAGATCCATCAGTATCTCCTCCACTGTAACAACCGGTTATTTCTCTCATTTGTCATGTTTGACACATAAAATATATGAAAAAAAAAAAATTCCCTGCCACAAAACAGTGATTTTTAGTATACTATAGTAAATATGCTCTCTTTTAAAGCATAATTATTAATATTTGATGTATGATAATGAGATAAAACGCAGGTTCGCCTGAAATCAAAAATTTTCATAACGGCGGCCTTGTCATAAAGTAATTATTTGGGTTGCGGGTGCTGCCTGCGTCATGAATAGAGGTGTAGAATGAAACTGGAACAGATAAGAAAACGAGCAAAAGAACTTGGTATAAAGACTGATGGATTAACGAAAAAGGAACTTATTAATACAATACAAATATACGAGGGAAATTATCCTTGTTTCGGCTCGGCAGTTGATTATTGTGACAGATTGGATTGCTGTTGGAGAGAAGATTGCCTCGGTTGATTAGAAAATAAAAGATATCTTATGGATTTCGGTTATCTCATCGAATAAGAATAGATTTTACAAGAAAACGAAGCATATCCATATCATCCAGCCCCTTTTTGTTCCGGAAATCAACAAAGTGTTTGTTTTTTAAGAATTCCGGGAACCCGGAAAACTCTTTCGGCGCGCCGGGGAGTAAAACCGGGATGAGCCGGAAGCTTTTCTCTTTGCCTTCCGTTACTGCCCTGTTAAGAAGGGAATAATACTCCTGTTTCTGCCAATTTCCCATCCAATGGGGGCCCACGATGATGAGGGCCGCTGGAGTTTCTCTAATAACTTTTTCAAGTTCCGGGACAAAATCATCCCCGGCAAGTAAGCCGGTTTCATCAATCCATGAGACAATTCCCTGGTCTGCAAGTTTCTCCTTAAGCCGCCGGACTGTCGGTTTGTCCTTGCTGTTATGGCAGAGAAATGCGTGGTATTGCTGTGATGAAACCCGGTGATTATAGGTTGCCAACCGGGTCTGGCGTCTTTTTTCCTCTTCCGATCCGGCTTCGATCATGTCGATGCGGCTGTCTTCTTTTATTGTTTCTTCCAGGAGGTCATCCATCGGTAAATGGGCTCCGCAATCGGCGCAAATCACCGTGGTTTCTCCCCGGGCCTTTCTCCGGTTAACTGCTTCCGGAGAAATGATGAGTCCATCTTCAGGGCACTGGAAAATACGCTCACGTTGTACCGAGTCTTTAAGGGCGAGTTTTTCGAGTTGTTTGTTGACATACCGGAGGAATGTCAACTGGCACTCTTTTTCCGCCTTATCATCAAAAAATACTGTTAATTTTCCCCGGGCGTCATTGCTTTTATCGGGAAACTCAACCGAAAATCCGCATTCACCTCCCCGGGTGCCGGTAAAGAGGGCGGCATTTTTAAAGAGATCTTTTTTCCGGAAAGGTACCGAATGGATAAGGCTCACTGCCAGGGTTGCGTAGACCCCGGACACTGGTCCGTCGAAAGTAAATGCAACGGCAAGGGTCCTGTTTCCGGGGAATTGGGGTAAATCCTTGCGGATTTCAGAGGGAAAGACAAGCATCATGCCTTCGGGGGTTCCCTGGCGGATGGCAATACCTCTGGCGACTGCTTCTTCCACTGTTGCCAGGAGCATGGATTTTTCCATCACTTTGTCGGGGATCCGCTGGTCTGTGTCGATATAAAATTCGCCGCGGATGGCGTGGGTTTCGGTGATGTATCCCAATCCGTCGGGTTCTTTCCGGGCATCCAGGGCCATGGCAGCACAATACCCATCGAGGATTTCCGGCTGGAGGAGTACGAGATTGTCAAAGGACAATTGTCGTACAAGCCCGGATGCTTCCAGCAATTGCAAACATGCCCTGAATTCATCAACATATCCCTTGTCCTTTGGATGAGTTTTTAGATACTCCCGGAAAAGATCCTCATACCCGGAAAGTATCGTTCCCTTCTTTTTTACCCGTAATAAAAATTTCTTAATCCTGGAAAAAATATCCGGTGTCGTAATAAAGGGTAATGTATCCCAGGGAATCGCATCAAGGACCGCTTTTTTTATATCAGCTACAGTAATCCCGGTTTTCGCGCTTGTCTCGAAAAATTGTACAAATCCGAGTCTGTCCATTATCCCGGATAATCGCTCTTTACTTACACTTATTCCACCCCGGTCGGAGCGGGCGGCAACGAG
>JAFGRV010000301.1 GCA_016934975.1 Spirochaetales bacterium
ATATAAATGTAATTTCTGTTATCATTCAAGTAAATATAGATTACGTTCAATAGAATCAATTATTTCTGAAATAAAATATTACAGGCAGCAAATAAATTTTGATACAATTTTCTTTGCCGATGATCTATGGTTTTTGAATAAAGAAAGAATCGATTCATTTATCAGGAGTATATCTGAATTAGATTTTTCTTTTCACTACCGTATCTGTGCACGGATAGATATATTATCCAAACTTGATGATAATAGCCTGAAACAATTATCTGAATCCGGATGTAAAACCATGTTCCTTGGTATTGAATCCGGATCAGATAAAATCCTCAATACTATGCATAAAAATATTAATAAGCAACAAATTATTGAACAAATTAAAAGGTTAACTCATTATAATATAACTCCCTGCGGCTCTATAATGATCGGACAACTTCATGAAACCCTGGATGATATAAACGAAACCCTTAACCTGGTACAAAAATTGATTCAAATAAATCCTTTGACAGAAATTACATTTAATTATGTGACACCATATCCCGGAAGTGAACTGTATGATATGTTGCTTACAAAAGGATATATCAAAAATCATTTAGACTTTTTTACCCGCTTTTTCTCAAAAACCAAGAATTGGGATCCATTTCATAAAGGTGAAAAATATAGCGAATTACAGCAGAAATATAATACGCTAAAACAGGATAGAGGTAAAAAGAAAAAAATTCGTAGTAGTGCATTAACTTTATATAAATTTATAAACTTTCAAGTCAGATTTCCAATGAGAAATCTCTATGACCGGATATTTATTAATAAGAAAGAGATGTATAATTTTGAAAATTTAAATGTGTACTTTGAGGTATTAATGCATTGGCAGCCGGTTGTAAATATTTCGGATATGAATAATCAAGATCTTTTTTATGCATTTCAAGTGATTGAAAAAGGGTATTTTAATTATAAAAGAAAAGAATTAGGGAGGACTATTTATATTTTAGAATTTATACAATATTTAATAGGCTATATTAAAAAGAAATTTACAGCCCGTCTGTCTTCTTTATTAGTAAAGAAGATTGATTATTATTATGATAGTATTCAAACATTATTAGATGATCATATCTGGAAATTAAGAAATAAAGTGAAAGCAAAGAAGACAATTACTTTGAAAATTGTGAATGAAGAAAATGTAGAACAACGGATTTTAAAAATTGAAGATACGATAAAGTTTCAGGATGCCATTTATGAATATATAGAACCCTCTAAAAACCTTGTTTTCAGAGGGTTCTATCCTCAGGAGGAGGTTCCACTGAAACGCGGAGGTGAATAATCTCCTTACATATCTTTATTATAAGAAATTGAGGTTGTCCAATAACCTCAATGACCACCGCCATATATGGTGTAATGAAGTTATTGGACAACCTCAATTACAAACAGGAGAATAGTCATATGCAAATATCATTAAATGAGACCAGAGAACAAAAAACAAATAATTTTTCATACGAAGTGGTAGAAGAAATAAAAAGATCAAATCGTTTTTTCCTTACTGAAGCCGGTGATGATCTTTTTATCTTTGATAGTTACACGACTGAAATCATAAGATTATCAGATAATTTAAAAGACCTCATTCTGGCTGAAAACAAAACCAAATTTGAGTATTTAATTCGTAATACTGCAAAGGAAGAATTACAGGAAAACGACGATTTTATATGCATGTTACTCGATATTGAAGATAACCTTGCTGAAGATCCAAAAAGTAAGACAAAAATACATACACTTAAATTGAACTGCAGTACAATGTGTAATATGTCCTGTAAGTATTGTTTCCGTGACAAAACTAAAAAAGAGGTTCTCCAAAATAAAAATCTTGTTTTTGATGCAATTGACTATATAATAACAGATTGCGGAAGAGATTCGGATTTTATTAATGTTAACTTTAACTTAACATCGGAACCCCTCCTTCAAATAGATCTTCTGGAAGAAATACACCGGTATGCTAAAAATAGAATGAAAAAAGCAGACAAAAAACTTGAGATCTTTTTTATCACGAATGGTACAATTGCTTCACCTCAATTATTGAAACGATTAGATAGAATGTTAAAAAATCATACTATTCCCATTAGTATAGATGGACCGCCGGAGGTGCATGATTCTATGAGAGTCTTTTGCAATCAAACCGGTACGTACGAAACAATAACTCAAAATATTCGGTTATATCAAAAAAAGAAATATTCCCTTTCTTCCGAAACTGTTCTTACAAACAAGTATCCTTATCCGTTAAAAATACTTAAACATCTCATCAGCCTTGGCTTTACCACTTGTATTCAGAAAACTGTGCGCCATGGTACTCCGTATTCATTTGATGAGAAAAGTCTGGAAGAATTAAAGAAAGGATATGATGATTACTTTGCATTTATTACAGAGAGTATCTTAAATGATGATTTATTTATTCTTAAAGTAACAAGCAAGGACTTTGCTTTAAGACCATTATGGCGTATTTTATTTAAACAAAAATATAGAACCCGATGCACATGGGGAATAAATACTATATCAATGGATCATAATGGGATATTTTACCCATGTGATTCCCTGTTAAACAATCCTGATTTTGCAGTCGGCAATGTTAAAGAGGGAATATTCTGGGAAAAATATCATATAGATATATTTAATGATACAAGAGGGCAATGTGCCTCCTGTTGGGGACGCTATATCTGCGGCGGCACCTGTTATGTCAATGGGATTATTCTTGATAATAATCCCATGACAATCGATCCAATTGAATGCAGTCTGACAAAATATTTTATAGAAAAAAACCTCCGGATGATTTATGACTTAATGCAGGCTGACATCGATATAGATTCTTTAGTGGAGTTTATGCGTTTTCAGATTTATAATATTTATTTAAAAAAATAAGTGTGAATGAACCACGGCATGTTCGCCTGAAATCAAAAATATTCATAACAGCAACCTCGTCATAAATCAATTATTTGGGTTGCAGGCGAAGCCTGCGTAATGTATACACAATTCTGTAAGAGGGATGAGACAGCCCTCCTCAGGCTGCCTCATCATACTCGTAATATTTTATATTTTGGTTAGTAACACTAGCAAAGGTGTATCATGACATCACGCCTGAGAGTAAAGCCATAGGTCTTATGTGTTGCATAAACATATAGCATCCCGTCAAGACTTGTTCTATTGGCGCGTGGTAAATAGTTGGATTTTACTTTATATGCTTCAAAATACGTCCCGCCATACACAGCCTGCAAAAAATAGGGTTCATTAAATCTGAAGTTATACGATGATATATCGCTGCCGGTAACTTCGACTTTTAAGGACCAACTCGGGTTATCTGCGCTATGTTTGGGGATATTAATATATCCGGGTAGATCAAATTTTGCATCAGCATCGAAATTAATAGTATATAACTCGGTTTCATCATTATTTGCAGAATCAAGTTGACATCCCGCCATCCCCACAATGGCTATTAGTAAAGCGATAAGTAATAATTTAATCTTTAACATGAATTTTTTTCCTTTCTTATTTTATAAAATAATATTTCTAAAACTATAAATTATATTAATGTATAATCCATACATTATGCTGTCTTCTGTATTTTCAGACTTTCCTATGGAGGTGATTTATTTTTTATATAATATTCCACTTTATTACCTCCTCTTTTTATAGTTTTCTTACATTCTTAATAGAGTTATATTTATAATTACCTTTCATGATTTCTCTCATTTTTGTCAATGACGAATCCTCACCGTTTCAAATGGTGAGGATTCACCAGAAACCAAATTATAGCAAAAAGGGTGTTTTCCGGTGTCCGGCGGGTAAGCTCAGTTTATTTGAGCCGCGTCTGTGTTTGATTTTTTTTATGAGAAATCTCTGTAGGGTTCAATAATAAATTGAGGTTTCCTTTTTAATCATGATTCCCCGCCACTCAATCTTTCTATATCGTCCACATTTATACTGATGGCTCCCTGGTCCTCTTCCACTTTTCCGTGAATAAGATAGGTGCAGAGGCCGTTGAGAATATACTGGTGCTTGTGAAAAGCTTCGGGGAAAAAAACTGTTTCGAAGAGTGAATATGAGTCTTCAAAGCTCACAAAAATCATCATTTTTTTGTCTTTTGTTATGACTTCTTTGCCTGTTACAATGAGGCCTGCAATGCTTACCTTTTTGTTGACAAATAAAGGTATTTCTCGGGATGTAATAAGAGGCACCGGGGAGTTTTTTTTTCGTATCTGTGCGATCTGTTTCGAGAATACGGTAAGGGGATGCTGTGATATAAGAATTCCCAGGGTTTCGGCCTCGTCCTGTAGTTTCACTTCCGTGGGGTAATCGGAAATAAATTCCGGGACCCGGGGAAGGAGAAACAATTCTTCATCCTTACTTATATGAAAATAGAGCCAGAAAAGGGCGGGACGGGGAAATCCTTCACTGAGTTTGTCCAGTGCCCCGGACCGGATAAGAACCCTGATCTCCGGGAGCCCCGGTTTTACCCGTTGTATGAAATCCCGGAAACTGCAAAAGGGTCTTTCTTTTCTCTTCCGGATTATTTTTTTTATAAAATTTCTGCTTAAATCTTCCAATTGACTTAAGCCGACCCGGAGGGCGGATGTATTTTTACGATCTGCTGCCTTTGAGGGCCGCGTTGTGTTCTGTCGGACACATACCCTGTAAAATGGACCGGATTTTGTTATGGGATAGCTTTTAAACAATGGAATCTGCCTGTCTTTTACGATGGTATCTCTCTCTTCGATTGAATACTTGTATCTACTCTTTGTGACATCCGGTTTAAGGATCGGGTAACCCATCCGCTTCAGCTCATTCAGATATGTCTGGCGGCTGTAGAATCCTCCTCCATTGTTAATCACCGAAGCCATGAACTCCACAGGATAATAGGCTTTCATATAAGCAAGCTTGTATGATACAAGAGCATACGAGGCGCTGTGGGCTTTGCAGAATGAATATCCCGTGAAAGAAAGGATCATCTCCCACACCTCCTGTAGAATGTTATCCGGTACGTCTTTGCTTCGGCCCCCGGAAAAAAAACGGTCTCTAAAATCCGCGAGATGGTAGTGCCTGTCTTTCTTCGAGATGATTTTCCGGAATAAATCAGCTTCTTCCACGGAGAATCCGGCCAGGTCGATGGCAACCCGTGAGACATCTTCCTGAAACACCATGATTCCAAGGGTTTCTTTTAACGTATCCGCGATGAGGGGGTGGATGGGAGTGTATGTCTTTTCATGCAGGCGTTTTACATATTCCCGGATATATTTATTCGCGGCGGGACGGATAATGGAACTGGCGATAACAAGGTGCTCAAAATCGCCGGTTTTCATTTTTTTTAAAAGCTGACGGGTAGCCGGGGATTCAACATAGAAAATACCCAGGGTATGGCCTTTGCGGATAAGGTCGTGGGTTCGTTTATTTTTCAGGGGATTAAAGGATTCCCAGGATATGGTTTTTCCATACCTCTTTTTTACAAGGGAAATAGTATCCCGGAGAACAGAGAGAGACCTGTTCCCGAGAAGATCGATCTTGACAAGCCCTGCCTCCTCTGTTCCGTCTTTTTCCCAGGCAATAACAGGATACCCTGCCAGGGACATCTGGATATGGGTGTAATCGGTAATCGGTCCCGGAGTAATGACCACTCCCCCGCAATGGAGACCGATATAATGAGGGAATCCTTTTATCCGGGCAGATATCTTTTTTAAATATCCGGGTATTTTATCCTCCCGGCCTGTCCGCCATAAGGCGATAATCTTTTTTATCTCTTCTTCCGGAATTCCGAGGGCCTTTGCCGGTTCCCGGATACTTGACCGTTTGCCAAAAGTGACATGATTCGCAACCATGCCGGAGCGTCCTTTATATTTTTCAAAGACATATTCGAGTACTTTGTCCCGTTCATCCCAGGGGAAATCCACATCAATATCCGGCGGGTCCTTTCTCCCGGGATTAAGAAACCGTTCAAAGAAAAGGTTGTATTTTAGCGGATCAATATGGGTAATACCAAGAAGGTAGGAAACAATGCTTGACGCGGAACTCCCCCTTCCGCATGTCCGGGGACAGCGTGATACAATGTCCTGCACCACTAAGAAATAACTTGAAAAGTGTTTTTCCCTTATTATTGAGAGTTCGTAGTTCAGGCGCTTTGATATTTCCGTCCTCTTATGCCCATGATTGGGACCATACCGGTCTGTGATACCCTTGTTGCATAGAGCAGCCAGATGGGAAAAGGCCTCATCCCCGGAAAGAGTATCGAATCCCGGGAATATATAGTTTTTGTTGATAATTTCTTCTGCATGAGACTCTTCCGCAAGTGCGGCAGCCTGTTTAAGGGCCCCGGGCACGGCAGAGAAAAAATTTTCCATATTCTCTTTGCTCACGATCCCTTCATAGGGTTTAAGTCTTGCGTTTTCAGGAAGATTTCCTATTGTTATATTTTTATCTATGGCCCGGAGAAGTTGATACAGAAATATATCCTTTTTTTGATGTATACTATCGTTGCGGACAACAGCATCGTTTAGAGCGATAACCGGAAGTCCCTGTTGCCGTGCATATCGTAATTCCCGTATATAGCTTTTTCCCCAGGTAAGTTTTACCATGAGCCCTTTTTTCCCGTGGGCCATAAGCTTCTGAAGAAGGGAAATCTTGTCCGAAACAAGCAGGAGGCCCTCCCAGCCATAGGTAAGAAGGTCTGTTATCGGATTATAATCATCCCGGTCTTTTATTTTTATATACGGATTTTCATGGAGAAGAATGTTGCTTATTATATGGGAAAGCCGTGAAAATCCTGCCCGGTTTATGATGTATGCGGTAAAAAGCTCCTGCCCCTCAAAGCGGATAATGGCCCCTGAAACCGGCTTTATTCCGTTCCTCTTTGCTGCTTTAATGAACCGGACAACTCCGTAAAGGTTATTAATGTCCGTTATACCCACGGCAGGAAATTTTTCTTTACAGGCATACTCGCAGATTTCCTCCGGAGAAAGACAACCCCGGAGAAGTGAAAAGAAGGACCTGATGTGAAGCGGGGAATACGGTATGGAGATCTTATTATTCATACTTAACATTAGTATAGTATAATATCGTTTTTTAGGCAAGACCTTGTTCGTTTTTTATTGAAAATAACTTTATGAATGCTTATAGTTTAAGTGTAAGATAAATAAATGAAAGGATAAGCCATGGATTGGGATGGAATTGATTTACGAGAGTATGAACGTAAAGAAGGATCTCTTGTTCCCGAATGTTTTAGAAATTTTATTATTGAACAGGGAACAGGAAAAAAAATAAAAGTAGAGACAACAGATTTTACCGTAAAAGGATTAAGATTACTTATCCCATCGACCCGGGACGATATTATGGCAGGAGATGGTCTTATTATTTATCCTTTGGATGAAAGTTTCAAGCTTATAGGGGAAATTGTTTATGTGGTCTCCCTCAATGAGAACATTCTTTATGCCGGGATCCGGTTTTTAAGGACAAAATCCCTGGAGAATTATATCAAAATAATCGAAGGCATCGATATAACCGATCATCAATCTGTCCATTCTTAGAGGGATATATATTATCCACTCTCTTCTTTTCCATTGTTTTATGAGGGACATATTATATAAATCTCACATAAAAAATGAAAATAGTTTTTCAATTTATTTACTCATGGAAGCTTGAAAAAACAATGAGTTCCCTGTATTATTGCGTTGATCGGCTATTTTTTATTTTATTCAGGTCAAAGCTGACGTGTTTTGACAATTTTACTATTTTATAAAAACTGTCACTATTTTAAAGAAGGATTTATAATATGACGGTCAAAATACAATTATCTTGAAAAATAGTAAGTGTGGTATAAATTATAGTGTAACTAATAGCTTCCAAGTTTTGTTTGATAAAGTGTTAGAGCCGCTTGAAAAAGTCCAATATGCGCAGTTGTTCTTTTATAAGTGGTTTGGCGAGAGTACTCGCCAGCGAGAGTACTCGCCAGCGAGAGTACTCGCCAGCGAGAGTACTCGCCTGGAGTATTTTTATACCTTTGCAAAGCAAGGAACCTTAATCAATTGTAGTATTTATTCATTTAAAGGAGAAATATATTGTGAATAAAATCTTAAAAATAATGGTTTTTATGATTCTGTTTATTACCTTGTTCAATAGTACGATTTTTTGCGAAGAAGGTTCCTTTATTGCCCTTCCCGGTCATGAACTTGGGGATCAGATATTTTCCCTCAGGGCAGGCTTAATCTTCCCCCTCTTTTATCATGATTTTGATGAGTTTGATACATATGATTCTAATTCAACCTTTGGTGCTACCGGGACTCTTCAGTGGAATTTTTATCTAACGAGTGTTATTCGTGTGGGTCTTGATGTAGGATTGGCTTTTGCTTTGGACCCAAACGACAATTTATATAATATGGTTCCCATAACCGGTAATGTCACTTATGTCATTTCCGTTTCCAGATTCGAGTTCCCGATCTCTTTTTCTGCCGGTATAAATATATTGAATTTCCAGGATTTCTATAATTCGGCGATTATCCTTAAGCCGGCGATCGCGGGATATTGGCGGTATGATGCAAATCTCTCTTTCGGAATAAATTTAGGTTATTGGTGGTCGGTGGAATTCCCCTCCGGAGATAATCCCTGGGTTGCGGGTAATTTTTTAGAAATTACACCATCATTATTTTATCACTTTTAAAGAGGAAACTATTATGCAAATAAAAACTATTTATACATTACTTACCGTACTTATGGTGAGTTTCATGTTTTTTATACTTGCTTCATGCTCAGATGGAGTACATTCTGTTTACTGGACTATCATCCACGCCCAGAAAGAAGAAGATCATAGTTTAAATAATAATCTATCGATACTGGCGATGACCGATGACGGAAGCGTCTATTATATTGCTACCGGCGGCAGAATTTATCGCCAGGAAATGACATTGGCGGATAATGTGTGGAGCAAAACCAATTTTCCGGCAAATGCATATTTTTGTACAGCCCTGAGATGTTTTGGTACAAGGCTTTACGCGGGATTTTTGCGTGAAGGAGCGTCTCCGGAATTGTATTCGTGTGCAAATCCGAATACAAATTCTCCCACATGGACCCCTGTCACAGATGCGGAGAATGATATCAATGGAAAACAGATTATAAAAATCATGGAAGTAAATAGTCAGTTATTCGTATCTCTTCAGGAGCCGGGTAGTCCCTTTAAATATTCACTCTATTATTTCGATGGTATAGACAATTTTATACCTGTTACAGGCTTGGTGAGTAAAGATGATCCTATTATCGATGTTATACGGGATGCGGCAGAGTATTGGGCAATTTCCGGAACTAATATGTACAGAGGGAATTTAGGCGGAATGGTCCTTCTTTCAGGTGATGACGATCCTTCGGGTGAGGATTATAGTGGTCTTTTTTATTCTGCCACTTGGGGTAATATCTATGCTTCAACGGAAGAAGGAAAGGTGTATATGTATAATGGTTCAACCTGGACTTCAAATGGAAGTGCTGTCGAATCAACCGGGGATATTGTTTATTTTACAGGCATTTCAGAGATCAATGAAAATATTATAGTCGGAACGGCGGGATATGGATTTTTTGAAATGAAAGGGGGAGCAATTACCGAATTAAAACGCCTGGATAATGATTCTCTGGTAAGCAGTGATTTATATACAAGCCATGTTTTATCATTCTATATTACACCTCCTGATGATTTGGTCTTCTTTTGTACCGCGGGAGATGGACTTTATCATAATACATATAGTGGGGATCCTGCTGTGTGGAGTCTCGACTGGGTTCGGGAGTAAAAAAATATCCTTTATACTATGAAAGAGGTTTTCAATGGCACTTAATATCGTAGAAAAAATTGATAAGAAAGTAAAAATCAATCATATTCTTATAAGCGTTTCCGATAAAACCGGACTCGATCATTTAATCCCGGGTCTTATCGCTATTAATCCCGGTATCCGCATTTATTCAACCGGGGGAACCTACACACGGATTAAAGAAATCCTTAAAGGTGATGTGAATAAGACACTTATCCAGGTATCGGAATATACGGGACAGCCGGAAATGCAGGGAGGGTTGGTAAAAACACTTGATTTCAAGATCTATCTGGGATTACTGAGCGAAACCTATAATGAAGCTCATACAAATGATTTGAAACGAACCAATGCAGTTGCCATTGATATGGTTGTCTGTAATCTTTACCCTTTTACCGAGACAATAGCGAAATCCGGTGTGACCCCTGAACACGCGCGGGGAAATATTGATATTGGCGGTCCTTGTATGGTGAGGGCCGCTGCAAAAAATTTTTTAAGAGTAGCTTCCGTCACTGATCCGGATGATTATGAGCAGATCCTCGGGGAATTACAATCAGAAGATGGATATCTTACCCTCAGGACACGGCAGAAACTCGCGGCAAAAGCATTTACTCATACGGCCCGCTATGATAAGGCAATATCAGACTATTTTAACAGTATTGCCTTTGAAAAAATTGAAAGCTGCTATGTAAGCTCACCGGATAAATAATAAAGTCGGTTCTGTTCAAATTTTATCGAATAAGAAAGGATTTACTATGGCAACAAAAGATTTTAAAACAGCATATAAAACAATTATGGATGATCATTTTCCTGATAAAATGGAATTGAGTTTCTATGATGACAAAGGAAGGCAAACTCTATTTTATGATAAAGTAACCTGGCAAATCGGGGATGTTTTAAAAGGACTCCGGTATGGAGAAAATCCCGGACAGGAAGCGGCCTTGTATAAACTCGTTAACGGTAATCTTCATCTTGGAGAAGTCACATGTATTCAGCCCGGTCTTTACCTTGCTTCTGATATTGAACTGCTGCAATCCGGAAAACATCCCGGAAAAACCAATATTACCGATACGGATAATGCTCTGAATATTTTAAAGTTTTTTACGGATACACCGACGACGGTCATCGTAAAACATAATAATCCCTGTGGTGTTGCAAAAGGAAAAACCCTCGCCGATTCTTATTACAGGGCAAATATAGCGGACAGGGTCGCTGCTTTTGGCGGTGCCATCGCCTTGAACAGACCGGTAGATAAAGAGACCGCTGAATTAATTCTGGAAAACTACTCCGAAGTTGTTGTGGCACCGGAATATGAAAATGGAGTGCTTGATTTATTTGCACAGAAGAAAAATCTTCGGGTTTTAAAAATAGAGAATATGGACAGGCTTTCCGAGTTTGTCGGGAAACGGTTTGTGGATTTTAAGTCACTCATAGACGGAGGAATGATTGTTCAGTGGTCTTATGTTCCGATTACCAAAATTAAAGATGATCTTATTCCTGCACAGACAATATATAAAGGAAAGGAATATAAGATCAACCGGCTTCCGACACAAAAGGAATATGATGAACTGCTCTTCGGATGGTTTGTGGAATCGGGAATTACCAGTAATTCGGTTATCTTTGTAAAAGACGGAGCAACCGTGGGTATCGGAACCGGAGAACAGGACCGTGTCGGAGTTGCCGAGATTGCCCGGGACAAGGCATATAGAAAGCTGGCGGACCGTATTTGTTGGGAGCGATATAAAACACCATATAATATTCTTTCAGATAAGGATAAAAAAACAGAGATAGACGAAGAAGTAAAGCGGAATAAAGGGGGACTTACCGGGAGCTGCATGGTATCGGACGCTTTTTTTCCTTTCAGAGATGGTGTCGAGGTTGGAATCCGGGAAGGGATTACTGCAATTATTCAACCCGGGGGTTCTGAAAGAGACTTCGAGAGTATTGAGGCGTGCAATGAGGCAGGGGTTGCCATGGTCTATACCGGGCAGCGTAGTTTTAAGCATTAGAAGATAGTATCAGGCTATTCTTCGTTTATAATATCCCTGACTGTTTTGTTGAGTTCTACAAGATCATATGGTTTCTTTATGACACCTTTAAATCCATAGGTCGCGTAATTAAAAAAGATCGGATCATTCAAATATCCGCTGGATACGATCGCTTTTACATCAGAATCAATTTCTTTCAGTTTTGGAATAGTCTCTTTTGCACCCATACCATATTCTACTGTCAGATCCATAAGTACCACGCTAAAAGGATTATTTGCGTTTAATTCTCTTGAATACACTTCGATCGCCTCTTTCCCGTGTCTTGCGAATTCAACATCAAACCCGAAGTGATTCAACATCTTTCCCGCGATAATACGTACTAATTCCTGATCGTCCATTATCAGGACTCTGCGTTTCCCTTTATACATTTTAACCGGTGCTTTTTTTTGTTCGATTTTTACCTCTGTTATCGCCGGAAGATAGACATAAAAACTCGTCCCCTCTTCGAACCTGGAATCTGCTGTAATATATCCCCCATGTTTTTTTACGATTGAATAGGCGATGGCAAGTTCAATTCCACTCGGGTCATTTTCTGCTGTAAAAAAGGGATCGAAGAGTTGATCCAGTTGTTCTTTGGGAATTGATGTTCCGTATTCTTTTATCGTAATCTTGACATATTTTCCCGGATCAATCGGGAGATTACCCTGTACTTTCAGTTCTTCATTTTGTGCGATAACAGCTATCTTCCCACTCTCCCGGAACATACTGAAGGTTTTTTTTATGACATTAAAGAAAACCTGTGAAAGTTGACTCTCGTCGGCGTTGACACGCCAGAGATCTGCAGGAAGTGAAAGTTCGTATCGAGTGACAGATGTCTGCATCACGGAATTGACAACGTCTTTAAGCATTTTTTCAAGATCAACGGGGTGTTTTTCCATATCGCCTTTACGGGCAAAGTTAAGTAATTGTTTTGCCAAATCTTTTGCTTTTCGTGCAGCGATTTCCGCCTCTTCGATATCGATGGCGCATGTTTTATCCAAAGTTCCTGTGTGTTTAATTAATTCAATATTTCCGATGATGACAGTGAGAAGGTTGTTAAATTCATGACCAATATTTCCCGCAATATGCGAGAGAGACGCAAGTTTCTGTGCTTTTATCAGCTCTTTTTGTATTTTCTGTTTCTCCGTATTGTCGCGAACGGTGATGACCGTCCCGATAATCTCACCCTTATTATTTTTGATAGGCGAGATATCGCTGGAAATAACAATGGGTTTATTTTGTTTTGTCATAAAAACATGGTCGTCGATGGTCTTTTTTTCTCCATTGGAGAGTACAAGCAAAACAGGATTTTCCGTTATCTTATTATTTTTTTCATCAGTACTTCTGTATAATTGACTAATATGGTTTCCCAGTAAATCTTCCTGATTCCAGCCGGAGAGTTCCTCTGCTATGGGGTTTATAAAAGTAATTCGGGCGGATTTATCTGTGGTAATGACTGCATCGCTGATACTCTTTAAGGTTGTGGATAAGAATTCTTCCCGTTGTTTTAAGTAATTTTCCATTTTTCGTTTATAGAGAGCCATTTCAATGGCAGAATGAATTTCTTCCCGCTTATAAGGTTTAATTATATACCCGCTCGGCTCTGTTCGTTTTGCACGTTGCAGGGTATATTCGTCTGCATAGGCAGTGAGATAGATAACCGGGATATTATATTGGTCTTTAATAATAGTTGCGGCCTCAATCCCATCCATCGCGCCTTTCAATTTAATATCCATAAGAATAATGTCCGGATTGTACTTTTCCGCTAAATTAATTGCCTCTGTTCCGGAATCGGTTATGTGATCAACAACATAATTAAGTTCCTGTAGGGAATCCTGAATATCCTTAGCAACAATATAGGTGTCTTCTACAACCATTATTTTTATCTTACCACCCATCGCTTATTTGATCCTTTTCTCTTTGACACTTTTGATATCATTGTAAATCAAAGAAGTGTAAATGTCAAAAAATTTATTTTCCACTATATTAAAGAAGACCGGACTCTTTGATAGTGATCTTCCTTTCATACTATTGCTTTGACCGGATAATTTTTAATCTATAATTAGTTTGTAAAATACTTATATTCATTAAAAAAATGGTCAAAGCTTGCGTGTTTTGACCATTTTATACATTATAGATAATCCATAATATATAACGATTGATTTAAAATATGTCGGTCAAAACACTATGTTATTCATGGGGGATTCATTTTTATTAAAATTATAGCAAATTATATCAATTTCGATTATATTTTATTTCATGATACATGAAAAATCCGGAATAATAAAGAGGAATTGGATAAAATATCTTAAAATTAAAATTATTTTGGTAAATTATCTTGTCCCTTTCTTTTTTGTTTTAAAACCATTATTTCTTTATATTCAACAGAAAAAATATTTTAATAAAGCAAGAAAAGCAACCATACGAATACCCTGGATACTTATTATCATACATACCGGTGCCTGGGCGATTGCCTCGGAGATAAGAAAACTCGCGGAAAAGACAACTACCAGCCTGAAAATAATCGGCAATCAGGTAAACGAGATGACTGATGATACAAAGAATGGTGTTATTGCCGTGAACAATCTGAAGAGTAAGTGAGATCATGAGTCTTCTTTATTCAGAAGTCAGTCTGATGAGTAACAATAATTATTCGGATTGATAGTTTATAAGGGTTTTTACACTTTGACCCTTAAGAACTTTGTCATACTCAAGAAAAGGAAGACCTACAACGCCGAATATTTCTTTTACCGAAGCCCCGCCTTTTAAGAGCAGATTAATTGCTCCCTTTAACGTACCTCCCGTCGCAATCAGATCGTCTATCAAAAGGAAGGTCATGTCTTTTTTTACATCTGCCTTATGGACTTCGATAGTATCAATCCCATATTCCAGGGTAATATCCTCTGAATATGTCTCCCCCGGAAGTTTTCCCTTTTTACGGATAATGACCAGGGGGAGTTTGAGAGCGATAGCGAGAGGGCCTGCGAAAATAAAGCCCCGTGATTCGATTGCCGCGATTGCGTTAATTCCGCTCTCTTTATACATTGCAACCATTCTATTAATACAATAGTGAAAGGCTTCGGGATTCACTAATATGCTGGTAATATCATAAAAAAGTATACCGGGTTTTGGAAAATCCGGGATTTTTCTTATTGCTTTATCAAGGTTAAAATCATTGTGCATCTATATTCCATCCTTATAAAATGTTATTATATCTTTGACCCATTCCCCTGTTGCTGCTGCAGAAGGGGCGATCGCCGCATCTGCTGTTGGAGAAGAGTAACTCATCTCATTTTTAAAATACAGATTCAGGTTATAGAGGGAAATACCGGAATCATGAAGCACTTCTTTGAACGAAGTAACAGTCTTTTCGTTATCAAAAGAAAAAATACCTGCGGTTCTTCCGGCAAGATTTATTCCTTTTAATGCACGAGTCAGTTCTTTAAATTCCGGATGAATTGATTTTTTACCATCGGTTTTTGAACCAATAATAAGAATTTCCGAGGCTGTGATATCAGGGATCGTTGTGTTTTTCGCTGATTTTGCCAGGACAACACATTTTTCATTTTCAAAAGCTGTTTTTATATTATTTACAGGGTTATTGGTAGATTTGTCTTCCGGAGCATAAAGAATAATTACTTTTAACATCTTTACAATAAAAAAATAATAGATTGATAATGTATTGGATTTAATCCAATCGTTTTAGAGTATAACACTCTTTATATTATCTGTCAATTATTGTTCTTACTATTTAAAAGGAAATGAGAAAAAATTCAATTAAGAATTTTGGAATCTATTATGAATAAAGATCCGGCGAGAAAAATAACTTGCTTTTACTCATCAGTTTATCTATTCTTTTATTATGGCTACAATACTACCCATAGCGAGTGGAAAAGGCGGTACAGGTAAAACAGTTCTCTCGGGGAATTTAGGAGTTGCTCTTGCCAGAAGAGGAAAAAAAGTGATACTTATTGACCTTGATCTGGGTGGCGCAAATCTTCATACATGCCTGGGGATAAGAAATGACAAGTCAGGTATTGGAGATTTCATTTATAAACGAGTTCATGCCCTCACGGAAATTATGTATCCCACACCAATTCCGGGTTTGTATTTTATTCCCGGCGATGTTTTATTACCCGGGACAGCAAACCTCGATTACGGAACGAAAAATAAGATTATACGAAATATTGAAAAGCTTGATGCGGATTATATAATAATAGATCTGGGATCCGGCACTTCCTTTAATACTATTGATTTTTTCATTATGTCTCCAACCGGAATTATTGTCACTTCGACAGAACCGACCGCAATACTTAACGCTTATTCATTCTTAAAAACAGTCATTTTCAGGATAGTGTACCGGAGTTTTCCGCCAAAAAGCGATGAGCGCGGGATTATCTATTCATTTGTTACGAACCGGATCGAAGGAACAACAATGTCCTTTAAAACCTTGATCGATCTCATCCAAAAGGCACATTATGCATCCGGAGAAATAGCGAGAGAATCATTTCAAAAATTATTTCCGAAAATAGTAATTAATATGGGAAAATTTGAGTCGGACATTAATATAGGATCAAAACTCAAAATGATCGTACGGAATAATTTGGGAATAAATGTCCATTATGTCGGTTATCTGCCGAAAAGCAAAGAAATAAGCCTTTCTATAATCCGGAGACAACCCCTCTATATGCTTTCCCCGGATTCACTTTTTTCAAAATCGATAAATATCCTCGCGGAAAAAGTGCTCTCCGATGGTTTTTTTCAACCCCCGGTTCTCTATGAATCGGATGAAGATTTGGAAGAATTACGAACCCAGCTTCACTTTTAACTCCTTTCGGAAGATGATGAGATGATTGACACCTTTTTAAAACTATGGTAAACATGTAACGAAACTATAAGAAGTTGCGTGACAACCTCAATTAATTGAATCTCTGTAGATAAAAGAGAATAATGTAAACTATCTTATATTTTAAAAAATATATTATATATAAAGTATTTTTAATTCCTTATACTAAAAGAGAATAAAAATACTTTGAAGCCGATTGCAAAATACATTTTCTTAATAATTGAATTTTGCAATCGGCTCAATAACTAAGAAATAAAATGGAGGTTATATGGCGAACGATCAGAGCGCAAACAACAACATTCTAAAAGATACTAAGGGATGGATTTCGTATCGCTCCGAGATTAAAGTTTTGGATTGTACAATCAGGGATGGCGGTCTCATGAATGATCATAAATTTAATAATGCTTTTATTAAGCAGGTGTATACAACCTGTGTAGATGCCGGTGTCGATTATATGGAACTGGGTTATAAAGCAGATAAAAAGATATTTGCTCCGGGGCAATATGGAGCCTGGAAATTCTCTAATGAGGACGATATCAGGAAGATTGTCGGTGAAAACGATACTCCATTAAAGCTTACTGTTATGGCAGACGCGGAAAGGACGGATTATCATACTGATATCCTTCCCAAATCGGAAAGTGTTATTGATATGATCCGGGTAGCAACATATATTCATCAGATTCCCACTGCCGTTGAAATTATTAAAGATGCCCATGATAAAGGATACGAAACCACGGTAAATCTCATGGCTATTTCCGCGATTCAGGAGAGGGAGCTGGACGCGGGTCTGGAAGTCCTTTCGAAAACTCCCGTGGGAACGATATATCTTGTGGATAGCTTTGGCGCCCTGTATCAGGAACAGGTTCAGTTTCTTATAAAAAAATATTTAGGTTACGCGAAACCGGAAGGAATACAGGTTGGGATCCATACTCATAATAATCAGCAGCTTGCATATGCCAATACCCTCACCGCATTGATCGAGGGTGCAAATATGCTGGATGCTACAATTGACGGAATGGGAAGAGGGGCCGGGAACTGTCCCCTGGAACTCCTCCTCGGTTTTCTTCATAATCCGAAATTCCATCTGCGCCCTGTGTTGGAATGCCTTGAAAATCATGTCAGACCTATGCAGGAAAGTTTACGATGGGGCTTTGAGGTCCCGTATATGATCACCGGACAATTGAATCAGCATCCAAGATCGGCCATGAAATTCTTAAGCAGTGAAGACAGGAATAAATATGTGCAGTTTTATGATTCAATAATGCAGGAAGAATAAAATTCTAACAGTAAGCAAGATTAAAATTCTTATATGCTATTATTCCTGATATTCTTGTTTTTTTACAAGAATATCAGGAATAATAGCGAAACGCAGGTCCGCATGAAATCAAAAATTTTCATAACGGCAACCTATTAATAAACTAATTATTTGGGTTGCGGGCGTAGCCTGCGTAATGTATCAGGAAAAAGACAGGAAATCTTTTAAACAATAGCAAGAGGTGATTTTTAATTATGAAATTGGATTTGATAAGAACAGTCATATTGGGAATATTACAGGGAGTCACTGAATTTATTCCTGTTTCAAGTTCAGGACATTTACTTATTATGAGAAACATCATGGGTGTGGGGGAGATCCCGAAATTATTCGATGTGCTTATGCATCTTCCTACACTTCTCGCTATTCTCATCGTATTCAGGAAAATAATAATACGGCTCTTTTTATCCCTGGGCAGTGCGATACAATCAGTCTTTACTAAAAAAAAGATCGATTCTGCCGTTCATACCGATCTCCGGCTTATCCTCACCGTGATTATTGCCACAATACCGATAGTGCTCTTCGGTATTCTTTTTGATGATCTTGAAAGTTTCTTTGATCATAATACCCGTTATGTAGGTATCCTTTTAATAATTACCGGGATAATTCTTCTCTGTACTAAACTATTTAAAGGACTGGTAAAACGGAGACCCATAGGAATAGGGACGGGGATTATTATCGGGATTGCACAGGGATTCGGTGTTCTCCCCGGTATTTCACGCTCGGGAATTACCATTGCCGCATCGCTTCTCTCCGGGATAAAGCAGGAAGACGCGAGTGAATTCTCATTTCTCATCGCAGTACCCGCGATTATCGGTGCTTTTTTTTACAAATTAAAAGATGCTGTGGCGATGGAAATTGCTCCATTTGATCTGGCAGCAGGACTCATCGTCTGTTTTTTTGTCGGTCTCGGGAGTTTATTGTTTCTTATACGATTGGTTCAAACAGGAAAATTCTATCTTTTTAGCGTATACCTTATCCCGGTGGGAATTCTCACTCTTATTTTTCTATAAAAAAAATACTCCAAAAAAAATCCACCGGTTATTGCCGGTGGATACCCGGCAAAAACCGGTAAAACAGAGCAGTAGTAGTATGCAAAAGTTGTCGTTATTCGGCAATAATTGCTTCTACCGGACAATTATCGATTGCATCTGTTACATCGTCTTCAAGATTAGCGGGTACATCTGCTTTGATTACTTCTGCGATGTCATCTCCCATAGTAAAAACATCGGGAACGCTGTCAACACATAATCCGCATCCTGTACAAGCTTCGCTATCAATTCTCACTTTCATAGTTCTCTCCTTTATATAACATTTAATTCCAGGTGCTTTGCATTACCTCGAACACACCTTATACGTACTATTGTACGTATAATCGGAAGTCAGCTCCTGCTGACAATA
Source organism: Spirochaetales bacterium (assembly GCA_016934975.1). Classification (GTDB taxonomy): domain Bacteria; phylum Spirochaetota; class Spirochaetia; order SZUA-6; family JAFGRV01; genus JAFGRV01. The sequence goes on from JAFGRV010000301.1 coordinate 19,384, forward strand.
CACCTTATACGTACAATCGGAAGTCAGCTCCTGCTGACAATACACCTTATACGTATAATCGGAAGTCAGCTCCTGCTGACAATACACCTTATACGTATAATCGGAAGTCAGCTCCTGCTGACAATGCAAAGTATACATAATTTTTGGTAATACAGTAAATAAAATAAGCGAAATTGTCAAATATATAATGGCAAAAAAATAGAGATCAGGAACTTTTTTAGAAAAATAATTATAGGGATACTGCCCTGGAAGTATAAGGAATACCTCTCTACTATCCGATATATAACAAAGGAGGGGATAGTGAAGTCAACAACATCTCGATTTGCCGTATTTATAGCATTAGTGTTTAGTCTCATAGGATTCATTCTTCTTATCTCGCTCCTGCTCTGTCTGGTAAACAATAATCAGGAAAGGCCTGTGACGAACATTTTTCTCATCCCGGGGGCCTTCCTTTTGTCAAGTTTCTTTTTAGCTGCATTTTATATCCCGTGCTTTCTTTTTTGCGGATCAATCCTTGTTCTAAAACGGCCCTTTGCAGTAAGAAGGCTCATCATCCTCATTCTCTCAATTTTTCCGTTCCTTACCTGTGCTCTTTTCCTTCATGTTATCTCAATGGATAAAGTCACCGGATCATCTTTAGCCCATTTTATACAACAGAATATGGGAAGATTTCCCGGAGGAATCATGCTTTTCCTTCTCTTCATAGCAGAATTATTTCTTATCTATCTATATGCGGGAAAAACTTCGGGAACTCTTCCCTCAGCGGCGGATCCGGGAACAGAGGATTCCCTTTTATATTCGGAAGTAAATGAGAATTCCCGGGATAAAAGAGAATTTGTCCTTAAAATGCACCGTATGCACAAAACAAAAAAAGAAAAATTGTTACTTGCAGAAGAATATGCACAACATATACAGAATGAACCTCAACAATTAAAGGCAAACTCCGGAAACAACCCGATGATAACCGGAATAAAACTCGCACTCCCTCTTTCCGATAATAGAAAAAAGAAACAACCTCTTCCTTCACTTCCCCAGCCGCAGCACAAAGAAACTTTGGAAACCTCATCCCCCCTGAAAGAGGAAATAAATATTTCTTCACTCATCAGAGAGAGTGAACTAAAAGATGTCGAAGATGTGGAAATTATCGATGATGTTGATGATGTCGAAGATGTGGAAATTATCGATAGTGTCGATGGTGTCGATAGCATCGGCGAGTTTGATGAGATTGATGACGATGTCGATGAGTTCGATGACGCTAAAGATGAGGCTGAGGGTGATGTCCATGAGACTGATGAGGAGTTCGCTGCCTTCGATGCAGCCCTGGACGAGGTTGATAATTCTCAGAATAAGAATACGATTGATGACGAAGATGATCCTTTTAAAGTGAAATCTTCTCTTTCCCCGCAAGATAATACGACCAAAAAAACAGGGAAAATGAGGAAACCGGGAGGACCATACTCTGTCCCTGTGGATGGAATTTTAAGTGAATATGAAGACAGTCAATACTGGACCATAGATGATCATACAAGAAGTTCCGGTCAAGTCCTCATGGAAACCTTAAAGGAGTTTAAGATAGAAGCGGAAGTGACAGGGATACGAAAAGGACCTGTTATCACAATGTTTGAGATTCTTCCCGCACCCGGGGTAAAACTCTCAAAAATCGTTAACCTCGCGGATAATATTGCCTTGAGGCTCGCCGCATCCCGGGTGAGGATCGTTGCGCCGATCCCCGGAAAACATGCCGTGGGAATTGAGGTGCCGAATAAAAAAAGGGCGATCGTTTCATTTAAAGAGATGGTTTTGCTCGATGCATTTAAAACAAAAAAGTATAAGATTCCCATCATTATTGGAAAAGATATCGCCGGGGAAGCCCAGATTATCGACCTGGTCCAGACACCACATCTTCTTATCGCCGGGGCAACCGGTTCGGGTAAATCAGTCTGTGTGAATGCAATTATCTGCTCAATTCTTTACAGGCGGCCTCCCGAGGATGTTAAACTCATCCTCATCGATCCCAAAATTGTCGAACTTAAATTCTATAATGATATTCCCCATCTCCTTACACCAGTAGTGACGACTCCTCAAAAAGCATTCCAGGCACTCCAGTATTGTATTTGTGAAATGGAGAGGCGTTACTCCCTTCTCGATGCCCTGGGAGTAAGAGATATCGAGTCCTTTAATAAAAAGATTGTTAATAAAAAACTCACCGTATCAAAGATTCCATATATCGTCATCATTATCGATGAGTTTGCGGATTTGATCGCGAATACGGGAAAAGAGATGGAACAGACAATCGCCCGGTTGGCGGCGATGTCCCGGGCAGTAGGATTGCATTTAGTCCTCGCGACCCAACGGCCTTCCGTGGAAGTGATCACGGGGCTTATCAAAGCAAATATTCCCTCGCGGATTGCGTTTATGGTGGCGAGTAAGTTTGATTCCCGGATTATAATTGATGCTGTGGGTGCGGAAAAACTCCTTGGCAAAGGAGACATGCTCCTCACCACTGCATGGGACCCCTTCCCCATGAGAATACAAGGGTCCTATGTGTCCGAAATAGAAGTAGAGGCATTAGTTGAATATCTGAAAACCCTCGGTGAACCCGATTATATCGATGATGAAATTTTTCTGGAAGAAGAGAATGATGATGATATAGAATTCGGGGGGACGGATCCGCTGATGGACCAGGCTCTGGAAATAGTGGTTGCGAAAGGAAAAGCCTCGGCATCATTTTTGCAGCGCAGGCTTAAAATCGGATATAACCGGGCCGCAAGGATAGTTGAAGAAATGGAAATGCGGGGAATTGTCGGGCCCCCGAACGGGAGCAAACCGAGGGATATTCTGCATATTCCCGATAGAAAATAGGAATGATGTCCGGTTTTATTAAATTTTCCATATATCGACGACAATGTCGTTGCTGAATTTTGATGTCGAGACTTTCTGTTCCCAGAATTCGTCCACAGCCGGGTTAAAAATAATGAGATGGCCTGAACTAATGGACATCGTTTTAAGGGTATTTACAAGTACTTCCACACCGTTTTTTGCCAGTTCTTTATAAGAATAGGTTAAATAACGAATATCAATAATTGTTTTCTGAATTTCCTGTTTATAGGGCCATTCAATAATAAGGGTTGTATATTCCCGTCCAAGGCCGTACCGTCGTTCAATTTTGCCGCCCCCGTCGATAATCCGCTGTAGAAAAGCCTGTAATAAAAGTGAAGCTCCCGCCTCTTTATAGGTAAAACGCCGTACCCATTGTTCGTAATGTTTTTTAAAAAATACCTGAAAGAGTCTGAGGATCTTTCTGATATTTAAAGAGCCGTCCTCTTCCATGTACCAGGATAAATTATAGCGGATGAGCATTTGGGTCGGGTAAATGAGGGCTCTTGGGATAACTTCCCTGTAAATTTCGTTTGCAATATCCACTTCACCTGCTTTCAGGTTGATAAGACCCAGGTAGTAGACGTATCGTAAATCTTCTTCCGTGACATCTTTCGGGAATTCGTTTCCAAGAAGCATTGCGGAAATGATCTTTTTAATCCGCGGTTCATTAAGCTTATCCACCAGATTCTTTAAATGGATTTCTCTTCTCTGGATTAAGTTTTCCGCTGCCTCTTCCACATCCCTTACTTTTATTTCCTTAATATCTTGTTTTCTGGGGATCATCTCGAAACAGATTTCATACGCAAGGGCATTTATAATCCACGGCAATCCATTGGTTAATTCCCATAATCTGGTAAATACCTGCTCGTCGATGTTAATCTCCGTATCTTTTGCGTATTGGAGAAAAAGAGATTTTATCTCATCTCTATTAAAGTTCTGGAGCCTCAGGGATTTTGCTTCAATATTAAAGACCGTCCCCCCGGTAGTAATACCATCCGGTGTTTCGCCGATCTTTTTATATCGTAAATCTTCTATGCCGCAAAAAATAATACTGTGGGGAAAAAATTGGGGACGTTTATCATACCCTGATCGTATCTGCCTTAACAGTGACTCCAGGAGTTCTCCTTCTATCGAGTCGACTTCATCAAAAAAAAGGACAATGGGTTTTGTAGAGGCTTTTGTCCATAAGGTAAGGAGTTCGTTTAAAGCGAGGTTAGGTCCCTTTTCTTCCAGGACTTTTGGGGCGATTTTTTCAGGGAATGTATCCCCCAAATAATCCCTTGCCCGGGAAGCAAGCTCGGAGAGAATGCCTTTCATCGCCAATTCCTGATTGTTTTGACCTGTGTAAGCAGATTCGATATTTAAATAAAGACAATTGTATTTTTCTTTTTTATTAAGAAAATTTGCCAGAGCAATAAGACATGACGTTTTCCCGGAATGCCGTGGCGCATATAAA
>JAFGRV010000302.1 GCA_016934975.1 Spirochaetales bacterium
ATTCACTATCAAAAGGAAGCCACCTCCTTTGGGGGTGGTCCATGTTTACCAATATTTCATTGTTTTGAAGGCTTTGCCTTCTACATTCTTTTGATTTGGAAAAAGCCACCTGCTTTGCAGGTGGTCTTTTACTTCCTGCTCGTAGAGAGCGTTGGCCCCGGCCCTGCACAATTTTTCGGCCATTGTAACACCATGAATCTCAATTAGTTATCTGAAAAGCCCTGAATCAGCTCTTTTCAGATGCCTTGTGGACATTTGACAACGTTATTACATTCAAAAAACAAAATTATGATCCCCGATTATGACACCGGGGATTTTTTATATAAAAAAGATCGCTTCTTTAAACATCTCAGGAGAACATGTATAATCGGACATGTTCCTTCGATTATGGTAAAACAGGTTTATGATGGAATTTTTATGGTAAAACCAAAATATCCCTGAAAATCCTGAAATGCCTGGATAGTCGGAAAAAATGTTACTGTCGGGACTATTTCCAGAAAGATTTCAATAGTATTTTTAAAAAGGAAAGCCTGTAATCCGACAGGTATTCGACCACCGAGACTTAACGCGTCCGTTTCGGCACCCATCATGATTTGAACAAAGGCCCCGACACCAAGATAGAAATGAAGAAAATCTACAAGCCGGTATGAATCTATGATCCTGTAATCTCCACTGACATGAATAAATTCTCCACCTGCGTCATTAAAGGCACCGGCAAAATTATAACCGATCTTAAAATCAAAAGGTGACGGACGAATAATAATAACAGCAGCCGGATTTCCGACTTCCAGTCCGACCCTTAATGCAGACACGGAAAATACACTCACAAAAAAAACGAGAACGAAGGTTACGAAAAAGACTGTTTTTTTCACTATTTTATCTCCTTTTCTAAAATAAGAATATCATATATTTTCCTTACGGGTTAAAGTCCGGTAGTGTCATAAATCATACTCCCGTAAGGTTGTTTCACACATGAGGGTTCTCATCCCCGGACATGTGTCCTTATTTATATACGTAATAATCAAATTTTGCAATATTTATTACGTTTTTATTTGATTATTTTTGAGAGAATAATTATTGCTTTTATATCCCGGGATTTTATTATATGAAATGGCTTTGTACGGTAGGATGCACTCTATAGAACTCTCGGTGAGAATTCCCATCAGCACTCTATTAAATCCGAAAGAAAAAAAAACATCTCCTAGGGGAGTCGAACCCCTGCTGCCGGGATGAAAACCCGGTGTCCTAACCACTAGACGAAGGAGACACAATTATCATAACACTAAAGGTCATATAAAGAATCGAATAGCAGGTGCTATTCGTTACATTATTTACTCTTATGTTACAATCGTTGATAGTCAAATTTACTCAAGTTTAATAAATTGTCAATACCTATTCAGATATTTTTTATATTTATTTTTAAAAATTAATAAAAATAATGCGGTTCCCGGCAGACTATTCCTTGAACATAATTTCAAGTTCACCTTTCACTTGCTCGAGCACGCTCTTATAACGCCCCTCGAATTGAGATACTGTTTTGGATAGAATTTTTTTAAACTCAGGATCGGATTCGGGGTCAAGGCGAACGGGAGTCTTAAATTGTTTTGACATCGCTTCTTCTTTTTGTCTGAGCCGGGGTGCATATTGTGCTTCGATCTGCTCTCTCAAACGTTTTCTTCCATCGATGTATTCCGAGAAAAAGCTTTCAAGTTGATTAAACAGGAGTTTCAGTTTCTTCGTATTGGTAATGATTTTTAAAAACCCCTCTTCCACACGTTTGAGGTTGGAAGAAACGTACGTATCATTCGGAAGGAATAAATTGGCCAGTAAAGCGCGAAACATTCCTCCCCGGACCCATTCCACCTGTTTTTTTTCCAAACCTTTAAAACAGCCGTCCAGGTCCGCTTCATCATCATTGAGGAAACCGGAAATGATCTTTTTTCCCATTTTGACATACTCATCTGCTTCGATAGATTGCTTATCTACAGAGATTCCCATTGTTTTTTCAAGTGCAATTTCAAGTGCCGATTTAATCTCTCCCATAATTCTCCATCCTTTTATAAAAAGCTTCGAAATACTACCATATATTATCATTATTATCTATAGGTGAATTCAAGTTTTATATCGAAAAACAAATGGTTTTCCGCTATTTCCAATTGTGGTGGTTTTCACTTTCCTTCTCATTTGAAAGAAATAAACCACACAGTTGCATTGAATGGTTCAGGAAAACCAATTTATCGGGAGTATATCAGGAATGTTAGGATTTCACCGGAGGATTCCCCTGTCATTGACAATCATATCAACCTTCATATCGTATGAGCAGACAGGTATCGTTGCCACGAGTTGTTCAAAAAAACAAATTCCGACGAAGAGATTATGATTTTCTTTCATTCTCCGGAGATCGCGAATAAAGGCGTCGTAATACCCCCCTCCCCGGCCGAGACGATTCTTTTCTTTATCAAAGGCGAGCCCCGGAGTGATGATCAGAGTGTTGTGAAGTTCGCCGGGATATATCACCGGCAGCCGGGGGTCCGGCTCACGGATGCCAAACACTTTTCCCGGCATCACTGAATCAAGGTTCGAAATCCGGTGAAATATCATAGTCTTCCCATCGACCCGGGGAATTGCGACAATTTTTTCTTCTTTCAGGGCCTTGAGCACCATGTCATCGGTATTCACTTCCGTGCCGAAAGAGAGAAAAATAAGGATGATATCCGCTGTATTCCATTGAGAGGTTGATATAAGATTCGATGTGATCTTTTCACTTTTTTCTTTGCGCACTCCAGGGGGAATATTGTTTAATAAAGCAATTATTTCTTTTCGTAAAGCCTTTTTTGCTCCCTGTGGTTCCACTTTCCTGAAATTCTCCTTTCTCTTCCTGTTCATACTATATGAAACTATTTATACTTTGTCATTACCTGTAAGGAGACAGGTTTACGATTTTTCTTCATTCATGAATGAGGTCTTTTTAAACTCAAAACCCTTTTTAAATCAAAAAAGCCCGGTAA
>JAFGRV010000303.1 GCA_016934975.1 Spirochaetales bacterium
AGCCACTTGTAAAAATCCAATGATATGTATGGAATTTTTACAAGTGGCTTTGGAGTATTTTTATTTTGCCATAATTAGAAGGAATTAAAAATACTCCACGTTCGATTAGGTTGGTTCATGCAGTAAATTGGTGAGAGTTACTCACCAATTTACTGCATGAACCTCGTTAGTATTATTATCTCCATATTGCATGAGAAAACCTTATAATTCCGGATAATGAGAGCAAGATGAAAAAAAAATCAAAAAAGAAATATGCACCGGGGGAATTAACTAAAACACGTAAAAATATCGGAGACATATCGGAAGATGAAGCCAAGAAAATGGCTAAAAAACTTGGGGGTGAAATCGGTGTCGAAGTTGATTCCGAGGATATTACTCATAAATATAAAAAATTAAAAGACCGTTCATATCAGAGAGTCATACTGAGAAATAACATAAAAGGCCGGATTAAGCAGACAAAAAGTGAAAAAGAGGAAAAAAAGGCAAAAAGTTCATCTGCCAATCTTCAAAAAAATAAAGATGGAGATAAAAAAGAACAATCTCCTTCGTTTATCGATAGAATACGATTGGACTTCCTCTGCAGCAAACCGGAATATCAACTTAAAACACCTTCAAGCGCCCTTTCTTCGATTTTTTCCATTATCATTCCGGTTCCGGATAATATTCACCCGGACTTCATTAAAAAAGCAAGAACACGCTTTTATACGGCTTTGTATGATTTTGTAACCGCTATACGGGCACTCTATTCCAAGAAAAACCCGGAGGCGTATGCTCTTATATCGGAGAATCTCTTTTTTTCCCGGATTCTTACTGTTATCAGGAACTGGGATCTAAGCAGTATTGATGTTGAGCTGAGTATTCTAAGAAGGAGATCCCGTCATCTCAATGTAAAAAAACTCAGGAAACTCTGCCGGCTTGTTTATTATCCCATGGGGATTTTATATGATCTGTCGGATGATATTCATATAAAAGAGGCCATTAATTGGGCATATGGCATAAATATAACGAGTATTGAGAAAAAAGGGGGTATTACTCAGCAGATTAAAAATTTTTATGCTGATGCACTGAAACATCTTCCCACGGTATTTAATACCGTAAAGAAAATGTTTTATCCCTTGCTTCTGAAAATGGTGACGAAGAAATACTATTTTTATGAAGATTTTTTAATACAGGAACGGGATAATATTCTTAATTTCCTTGGGATTCCTTTGGATAATGTGATTAAGCCTGAAAAGATAGAAATTCAGCAGAAGATTGCAGAGGATAATAAAAAGGCAAAGGAAAATAAGGAAAAAAAGGAGAAGGAAGAGCAGGAGGAATTAAAAAAAGATAATACGGCTTTTAAGGAGGGTGTAAAACTTCTTGAATATTTGTTTCCTAAAGCAGGCTGGGGGAAACTGGAACATTTTCCGGATCTCTATCCGTATTTCCAGCCCCTATTCCGGTTTCCTCCGGGATTCGAAATTATTCCGAAAGAAGATCCTCTTCATCAGATTTTTGTCCTTATAGCAATTATCGGATATCTTCTTTACGGTTTCCGGCATATTGAATTCCTTTCAATCCGTACTGAAAGGCTTGAATTACAATCAATAAAAACAAAAATAGATTCTTTTCTTTCTCTGTGGCCCTCTTATCTGAATAATATTATCGGAAATCTCTATATAACACGACTTCAGGATTATTGCAGGAATATAGAAAAAGATTTCTCGTATGCAAAATCGGAAGTTGCATCAAAAATAGAACTTGAATTAAATCACTTGAAAAAGATGTTTTTTTTACCATATCAAAAGATACAATTTAAACAGAAGATTTCTCTGAGTATCAAGAAAAATATCCCCAAGCTTTATTTTGTAATATCGGAGATTTTGCCTGTCCTGGAAAAAGTCACTCGTGAAATAAATTCAAAGATCAGGGAAAAGAGGACCAGGGAGTTAAAGGGAGAACAGATTAAATTTTCCCAGCTTGATTGCGAAAGTGTAAAAAATCCGTGGAATAGAATGGTTTTTGATCTGGAGAATCCCCTTTCCAAACGGCTAAATAATCTTCTTTATAAACAGGTAAAAGATGATACCGGCCGCATAAGAGTGGTTGATCGAAGAAGTAATGCGAATCTTCTTATCTATACGTATTCATTGCTTTCGATGCTTGACTATTGTATCAATACAAAATCAAGTCATTTCTACGATTCTCCTCAAACCTGTATTTTCAGAAGTCTGGGAAACGACGGAAGAACACCTCAATATTCCGTTCCTCTTATAGATTCGGATAAATATCTGAGGGAAACAGTCGGTACGGATTTTAAGAAGGACACGGAAAAAGCAGGTCAAAAGAAAGAGATCCTTCCTGCTACGGAGTTCCGGTCTGTGGATAACCTGAACGACGAATTGACCGGTGAGATTGATAAGACGGCACTTACCAATTCGGTTTTCTCAATTATTCTTCTCCATATAATTCCGTTACAGGGGGCCGGTTCCAAAAAAATCGAGGGTTCGACTATAGCTGCTTTTATGGGGGTGGTACAGAGGATCGTGCGGCATTTGCTCGATATCCCCTTCAGATATGAAGATGATGATTTTCTTGTTTTATTAAAAAACAAAGACCTTCAGGGAGCGATAAATACAGTAAGGCGGATTGCGGGAGATTTAAAAAAAAGAGAAGGTTTTAATCAAAAAAACTACCGGTTGTCGGCAGGTGTTATTCTTTATCAGCAGACCTGGAAGTATGATAAATACATCAAACTTCTTAATAAAATGAAGTTCGTCTTAAAGCAGCAAAAACTCTCCCGGATTATTTTTTTAGGTGAGAATAATTCCAGTTTAAAGGCTGTGAAGCTGGAATAGAGTGTGACGATAAAAAGGGAATAGTTTCTATTGACTATAATATGAATATTCCTTATCATTCATTAAAATATCCAAATAAGGAGAAATAAATGGAGAAGGTAGATTTATTAGTAAAAGGTGTTCCTGTCCCGATATTAAATATGTTCCGGGGATTTTGCTCTATAGAGGGTAAAACCGAGAGTGAAGGAGTCATTGATATAATGATCGAATATATTGAAAAAAATACCGGTGGAGATAAACAGCACTTTAAAAAGGTTGTCGAGGAATACAGATCGTCTTCAAAGAAGAAAAAATAATTAATCCGCTTTAGTGCAATTATTCCGCCTATTCTTGTAAAAAAACAAGATTATGCGGAATAAGAGCATAGTCTTGTAATTCCCGATGCGATGTTATATTGTAAAAGAACGGGCGTGGGGTTCATAGAGGGTTAGGAATGTTGCGTTATTTATTACACCGAATTTTCCTTATCATACCGACGCTTATCGGGATAACTGTAGTCTGTTTTTTTATTACCCGGCTGCTTCCCGGCGGACCGGTTGAACAGTCGATTCATAAAATGATTTCACCTTCAAAGGATATGACTGACACTTCTGTTGAAAACAGCGAAAGTGAAGAATTAAAGAAAATATATGGGTTTGATAAACCGGTAGTGACACAATATTTTTATTGGCTTTCACGGCTCATGGCAGGTGATTTCGGCGAATCTTTTCTCACTCATAAGCCGGTTATTACGGAAATAGGCGAAAGAATTCCAATTACTTTAACGTACTGTCTTACGGGATTTTTCCTTGCTTATCTTATTTGTATTCCCCTGGGTGCTGCCAAAGCCCTGAAACACAATTCTTTGTTTGATAGTATTTCTAATATTCTGATATATATCGGCTATTCGATACCGGGCTTTGCTCTCGGTGTTCTTTTTCTTGTACTTTTCGCCGGTTCATTTTTACACATTTTTCCCTTTGGGAGAATGGTCTCGGATAATTTTGAATATCTCTCTTTACATATGAAGGTGTTCGATTATATTCATCATATGATTCTTCCCGTACTCTGCTATGCAATATGCGGGTTTGCCGTGATTACGACATCAATGAAAAAATCGCTTATGGAAGAATTGGGAAAAGAATACATAAAATCCGCAATTGCAAAAGGACTTACTTTTAAAAAAGTTATTATACAACATGTGTTAAAGAATGCCATTATCCCGGTACTGAAAGGTTCGGGGAGTGTCTTTAGTTTTTTTTTGGCCGGATCGATTTTTATAGAAAAAGTTTTTAACATACCGGGGATCGGACTTTTAGGGTATGAATCGATTATCTTTCGTAATTACCCTGTGGTTCTCGGATTGATTATTATCCAGACGCTTTTGAATATCGGAGGCCTGTTTGTCGCTGATGTTTTTATCCTTCTTGCTCATCCGCGAATCACTTTTGAATAAGGAGATTTTATTGTTTACGATGTCATCTGCCAATACGGGAAGAATGAAAAGATTTCTAAAAATAAAACGGGCAATGATCTCTCTTTGTATACTTTTAAGTCTTTATTGTATTTCCTTATGTGCCGAGGTAGTAGCGAACGATAAACCATTGCTCATACGCTATAACGGGAAGCTTTTCTTTTTCCCGGTATATATTTTTTATCCCGGTACGGCTTTTGGCGGTGATTATGATACGGAAGCCCGGTATACTGAACTCGCAAAAACTCATGGATTTAAACAAAATAAAGATAACTTTATTTTGTTTCCCCCGGTTCCCTATAGTCCCTATACTGCCGATCTGACAGAGCTTTCGGGTTTGCCTCCACATTCACCTGATTTATCTCATTTTCTCGGAACAGATGACAAAGGCAGGGATGTGTTCGCGAGGTTGTTATATGGGTTTAGAGTTTATATGTCCTTGGCTATTATACTGTTAATTCTTGAAATCATCATCGGCATGAGTATCGGGATTCTCCGGGGGTACGGTGGCAGAATTATCGATGTCATAGGGGGGCGGTTTATCGATATACTCTCTGTGCTTCCTTTTCTTTACATTGTCATTTTAATCGGAGATGTCATAGGCCGGGGTTTTGTCACCCTTATTGTTGTCATCTCGATTTTTAACTGGATCGGGCTTTCCTGTCATATGAGAGCCGAACTCTTCCGGATGAGAAAAAATTCGTTTATCGATGCTGCAAAAATTCTCGGAACAGGACATATTAAAATTATTTTTTGTGAGATCCTGCCCAATACTTTTTCATCCATCATTACCTTTGCACCCTTCTCATTAATCGCATCCATTAAACTACTCTTCGGACTCGATTATCTCGGATTCGGATTGCCTGCATCATCTCCCGGTTGGGGTGAACTCATGAATCAAGGAATGGAACATCTTTCCAGTTACTGGCTTTCTGTGTTCCCCTTTTTAATCCTTTTGATTACCCTTCTTCTTCTTGCTTTTGTCGGACAGGGCATACGGGAAGCAGTGGATCCGGTACAAGCGGTGAACTCGGATGAGTTCTGATATGAAAGGGAATTATACCGGAGATATGCGAAAAGGGGAGAGATGAAATGAATGAAAAACAGGAATTGGTCGCTGTACGGGATCTCTCTCTCGGTTTTACCGAAAACGAAAATTTTATCGAGATAATTGATTCTTTATCATTTTCGATCTTTCCCGGTGAATCTGTCGGACTTGTCGGTGAGTCCGGATGCGGTAAGACCCTCACTGCCTTAAGTCTTATTAAACTTCTTCCTTCTCCTTATGTGAAGATTACCCAGGGGAAAGTGCTTTTCCGTGGAAACGATATTCTTACGATGCCTTTGGATGCCTTAAGAGAAATACGGGGGAGGGAAATCGGTTTTATCTTTCAGAATTCAAACGAGAGCTTTAATCCGACAAAAAAAATCGGGTATCAGATAAGTGAACCTCTCCGTATTCATTTTCCCGGATTACAAAAAAGTGAAGTTTATGAAAAATCCATTCTGATGATGAAGAAAGCAGGAATAGCTGAACCTGAAAAGATTTATAAGGAATATCCTCATGCCTTATCTCCAGGGACGCTCCGGCGGGTCACTATCGTGACTGCCATGATTGCACAACCGGATCTTCTCATTGCAGATGAACCGGCAACGACTCCGGATATTACCATACAGGCACAGATTATCGATCTTATTAAAACCCTGCAACAGGAATTTAAGATGACATTCTTTCTTATCTCGCATAATCCGTGTATGGCTGCGGAATTATGCAAAAAAATAATTGTCATGTATTCAGGGAGAATCGTCGAGATCGCTCTGAAAAATACTCTGTTTCATACTTCTCTTCATCCCTATACGAAAGGGTTCTTTTCATCGATACCACGTCTTGCTCATAAAGGATCCGGCCTTAAATCTATCCGGGGATCTCTTCCACCTCCCGGGGCCTTTCTCCGGGGATGCCGGTTTATGCCACGGTGCAATAGAAAAATAAAGAAATGCAATAAAAAAATTCCTCCGCCATTGTTTTTAGTCGGTCCGGATCATTATGTCGCATGTTGGTTGTTTGAGAAGATGGGGAGGAAATAGATAATGAGTATTCCCCTTATCGAAGTAAAAAATATTAAAAAGAATTATTTCTCCGGAGGATATTCTCTCTTTATGAAAAATCCTCCTGCTCGTGCAATAGAAAAAATCTCTTTTAAGATTTTTCCGGGGGAGACTGTTGGTCTTGCAGGAGAATCGGGATGCGGGAAAACAACAATCGGGAGAATAATCTCTCTTCTTGAAAAACCGGCTGAAGGTGAAGTTTTTTTTAAAGGAAATCCTCTTATGCAGATGAGGGGGAACGTTTTAAAGAATTTTAGAAAAAACGTTCAGTTTATTTTTCAGGACTCTTATTTCTCTTTTAACCCAAGAAAGACTTTATTTAATATTATCAAAATGGGATTACAGAATTTTCATCTTATAGAAGATATAAATACATTATCTATGAATTTGCATCATCTTTTTGAGGAGGGAGGGGTTCCTAAAAAATATCTTTATTATTATCCTCACGAATTATCAAAGGAGCAGAAATTAAGAATCGCAATCCTTCGTGCCGCCGCGGTGAAGCCGGAGCTTATTATATGTGATGACTTGGTCTCGTCTTCGGATTTCACTGTTCAGGCACAGATTATCAATCTACTTCAGGATTTAAAGAATTCTCTTCATTTTTCATTACTTTTTATTTCTCACGATCTTGCTCTTTTGAAATACATCTCCGACCGCATACTCGTTTTGTATATGGGAAGGATAGTGGAAACAGCGCCTTCGAAAAGTCTTTTTTTAAATACTGCTCATCCTTATACTAAAGCACTCATTTCCGCGATCCCGGATCCGGCTCCGGATGCGAGTAAAGGAAGAATCATTCTTAAAGGTGACGTGACTGCCGCTGCCGGTGAGGTGAAAGGGTGTTGTTTTGCAGACCGGTGTTATATGGCCCAGGATATTTGTAAAATTGAAACACCTTTAGGCCGCCAGCTTATACAGGGACATACATCGTACTGCCATTTTCCGGAAAGAGTGTGAGATTTCCCTTTTCTTCCCGGAGTAACGACTTTCGAACTTTTATAGCTGATTTTTGATTCAATTTCGGCAGCTGGGGTGAGAGGGAAAGTGCTTAAATTATAAATACCTATTGCTTTTTTATCATAATTATGATAAATTGATGATAGTGGGTATGTTTAAAAAATGAAAGATTTTATAGATTTCAATAATAATTAAAGGAGTAGATATGCCTATTATTAAGCCAATTTCAGATTTAAGAAATAAATTTACTTTAATATCTAGAATATGCCACGAGAAACACGAACCTATTTTTTTAACAAAAAATGGTGAAGGTGATTTAGTTGTAATGAGTATTGAAGACTATGAAAAGCAGCAGGCTTTACTGGAATTATATCAAAAACTTGGTGAAGCCGAATCGGTGAGTAATTCAAATAGCAATACTATTTCACATAACGATTTAATGGCTAAATTAA
>JAFGRV010000304.1 GCA_016934975.1 Spirochaetales bacterium
GTGTTTTGACGATTTTATTCAATAATAGATAACTGGTAATATCTAAGAATTGATTTAAAATATAGTGGTCAAAACAATATATATCAGCCTGTAAAATCAACAATTGGAAGTCCACCCCAATAAATCGCTCCTCTGCGATTCATTAGTATAACAAAGGACAAGGAAACAGTGGATAAGAATTTTACGGCTTAAAGATTCATCCGCTGGTGTATGCCAAAGTGTTCGTCCCTTAAGGCTTGAACGCGCTCATCAGTAATATACTCATCAAAACTCATCCGGCGGTCGATGATTCCTTTTGGCGTGAACTCAATTATTCTGTTGGCGATCGAGTCGACGAATTGATGGTCATGGGAACTGAAGAGTATTACCCCGGGAAAATCGATGAGGGCATTATTAAGAGCGGTGATCGCCTCAAGGTCGAGGTGGTTTGTGGGTTCGTCAAAAATGAGAACATTTGCCCCGGAGAGCATCATCCGGGAGAGCATGCACCGGACCTTCTCACCTCCCGAGAGAACATTTGCCTTTTTAAGCGCTTCGTCCCCGGAAAAGAGCATACGTCCCAGGAACCCCCGGACGTAATTTTCATCCTCATCTTTTGAGAATTGGCGAAGCCAATCCACGAGGGTATAATCGGTTTCGAAAAAATGGGCATTATTTTTCGGGAAATACGAGGGGGTAATTGTTACTCCCCATTTATAGGAACCTTTGTCCGGTTTATCCAGGTCCATGACGATGTCAAAGAGAGCGGATTTCGCGATATGATTTTTACCCACAAAGGCGATTTTGTCTTTTGGTACGACGACGAGGTTCAGGTTTGAAAATAAGGATTCCTGCTCCACGGTTTTTGATATCCCGTGAACTTCAAGAATAATATCCCCCACATCTCTGTCGGGTTTAAAATGGACCCAGGGAAAGCGCCTGGATGTTGGAGGAAGATCCTCCAGTGTAAGTTTGTCCAGCATCTTTTTCCGGGCTGTTGCCTGTCGTGCTTTTGAAGCATTCGAACTGAATCGTTCAATAAAGGCCTTAAGGTCCTTAATTTTATCGTCACTTTTTTTCTGTTCATCCTGGCGTTGTTTTCCCATGAGCTGGCTTGCCTGATACCAGAAATCATAGTTTCCGACATAGAGCTTTATCTGTTTAAAATCAATATCCGCGATGTGTGTGCAGATTCTGTTCAGAAAATGTCTGTCGTGGGAAACGACGATAACCGTATTTGTATATTTATACAGGAATTCTTCAAGCCAGGTGATGGACTCAATATCCAGACCATTTGTCGGTTCATCGAGGAGAAGAATATCGGGATTGCCGAAAAGCGCCTGGGCAAGGAGGACTTTTACCTTCTGCCCCTGCTCCAGGTCTTTCATTTTTTTTTCATGGAGGGTTTCGGGGATACCGAGACCGCTCAGAAGGATTCCCGCTTCCGATTCCGCTTCCCAGCCATTAAGCTCGGAGAATTCCCCCTCAAGCTCGGCGGCTTTGAGACCATCTTCCTCGGAAAAATCCTCCTTGGCATAGAGGGCATCACGTTCCTGCATTAAAGCATAGAGTTTTTCATATCCCAGGATGACAGTGTGAAGAACAGAGTATTCGTCGTACGCGAATTGATCCTGCTTGAGGACGGCAAGGCGTTGATTTTTATCGATGATTACTTCTCCCGAATCAGCCTCGATTTCGCCGGAGAGAATCTTTAAAAATGTCGACTTTCCGGCGCCATTCGCCCCGATAAGGCCATAGCAGTTCCCGGGTCTGAATTTAATCGATACATCCTTAAAAAGGATCTGTGTTCCGTATGATAACGTTACATTACTTGTACTAATCATTTTAATTCCTAATTGTGTTATATATTCCTCTTGGGTGCAGCTCCCCGGTATATGAACCGGATTATGCTTTGCATCAATTATCCTCCGGGTCATAGCCCATCAGGAAAAAAGAGAGGTCTGTCTATAGTAAAGCTGATAGTGGTATTGCCTACTTAAAGAAGCACGTTCCTGCGCAGCAGTCTATTCACTTAAAGATAGTAAATGATATCATTCTCTACAAGCCCTATAAGAAGAAAAAATTAAAAATTATATAAAAATTATGAGCTCCGTCCCTCTTAATCCGGGTACCATCGTCGTATCACGAATTTCTTTCCTTCGACTTCCTTGTCGTAATTATCAACCGGGATTCTTTCCCGGAGAAGCATATCGAGTTTTTCGAGGATGGGAAATATCCTGACTCCTCCCTGGAAACCCTCTGTAGCCGGTTCGTAATCATAATTACTCTCGATGATGTTTCCGTTATCAATTACAACCATCATATGTCCTCTCCAGACGATGATATCCAGGGGGAGGAGTTTTTCCGCGATCTGCGCGGCGGTTAACCCTTCTATAAGAACAGGGAGACCATAGCTCACTAATGAGCTGGTATTTCTGGGGATATATCCATTCGTTGCTTCATACAGCAGCCCGGAGCAATCAACACCGCACAGTATCCATTGTTCCCATAAAGCCTGATCAATTTCCGCCTTTGGGGGATACAATTGCATCAGTTCGGGAATTCCCCGGCAATAATTACCTCCCCAGGTATAGATTGCACCTTCTGCATTTTTTAAATTCGTAAGTATTTGTTTTTCCGGGGGAAGGGCTTTGATCCGTTCATCTTCTTTTAAATTCGAAAGGGTAACGAAACGGCTGTCAATAAAATATCCTTTTTCCGATGGATAGGGATAATCCTGAGTCGTTACTTTATAAATACAAGTTTGATCATTGTATATAACATCTTCGATAGTGAACAGGGTGCCCGGAAATGCGATAAACTCAAGTTCATCGATTTCGCCATATTCGTCAAACTTTAATGAAACACCGTCGGAGCCTCCGAAGATCGAATTAAAATCGGAAGTATAGAAGACCGGAGTCGGGTATTTTGCGACGGCGGTTTTTAATTCCGGGGATTCAATTTTAGTTGTTGTCGTACATCCCATAATAATAAATAGAATAAAAATTATAAAAATAATAGAATTACTTTTAGGCATAAATTTTTTTCCTCTTGTTTAAATAAGATTGAAGAATGATAAAAAAGAATATGGTTTATTGCAAGGGATTAAATGAAAAAAATATAAAAAGAAGAATAAATATTAAGTATTATGGAATAGCATCGTTTCTGCGTGTCTTATTGGCGTAGGAGGATTATTGCATCTTTACTATGAGATTATGAATAATTCTATGAATGAATTGGAAATAGTGTGAAGGTATCATTTATCAATTCCGGCGTCATTAAAATTGTAGCCGGTCCGGACAATATCCTTGCACTGATGGTTGACGGCTCCCTCCGGGGTTATCGTTATACCAGATTTCTTATGGCATATTCATTTCTCTGCAGAAAGTACTGAAAGGCAGAACCCTGACAGATGTATGTGCATTACCAAAATCTTTTTCTCCAGGATGTACCTGGTAAAATTCACATATATCTGTCCGGTCCCGGAAATAGTCTATCCAGGGATTCACCTTGCGTTCTCCCGTCTTACATTCAACTGCGAATACGGGCTTTTTTTCCTTTAAAACGATAAAATCAATCTCTCTCTTATCCGTATCCCGCAAAAATCTTAATTCCATTTTATACCCTTCGGTATCTTCTATAAAATGACAGTATTTTAAAAGCTGACATGCAACCAGATTCTCGAATCGTTCACCCTCTGTCTGAATCTGTGACCAGTCGAGGAGATCCGTCATGTCTTTTTTTCCCGGGGTGGAGGCGAGTTCGTTAAGAGAAAAAGGATGAAGTCTGTAATAATGATAACGTCCCTGCAGGGAATCACCGCCTTTTCTGTAGTAATCAAGACGGGCAGATCCTGTAATGAGGAAGGAGATCTCGGATTTATGAGTATCATAAAAACCCTTAATCAAATTCCGCCAGCGTGAAAACTTATGTATACTCAACTAATTTAATTTTGTCATATTCTGTTATAGCGTAAGTGTTCGTAATTCCTCATGATACGGGCAATCTACAAAATTATTAAAATTGGAAATACTGACAATTTTTAAATTGTCAGTATCTTTCATCAAAAATAAGTAATTTCTGGGTTGATGGAATTTCACCTTTATAGAATATCGCCGAAAAAATCGAATTTATAACAAAATTTATGTAGTTACGAAGAATGGAGTTTTTGTATACCCTTGATTTTATTTATCATAGTTATTATATTTATATTATAAATATGATAATTGGAGGTACTGTATGGCAACCAAGGTTCTCAGCGCAACGATCGATAAAGAATTAGCACAAAAGCTGGATGAATTGGCTTCTGAAACACACAGAAAAAAAAGCTATTTTGTTAATCAGGCATTAAAAGAATATTTTGAAGAACTGGAGGATTATGAAATAGCTTTGCAGAGAAAAAATGGAATAGCCGTTTCTCTTAATCAAGCCAAAGGTGAGTTGGGTGTATAAAAAATGTATACAATTAGAATTGAAAAACGCTGCTTAAGAGAATTAAAAAAAGTAGATAAACAAATTATTATGAAAGTTTTTGACTTAATTGAGACTATAGTTGCCAAGGATCCCTATTCAGGTAGGGAATTAAAAGGAAAATATAAAGGGCTTTATAGCTATCGGTTTGCTGATTATCGCATTATATATCAAATAAATGATGATGAAATTGAAATACTGATCCTGCGGATACGACATAGAAAAGATGTGTATGATGGGATTTAGTTGGGGTAGGTGTTTTGTGACGGGTACTCGTTGTGGATGAATACGGAAGAACCGGTGATGTGGGAAGTGGTTGTGCCTGGGGGGATTTATTGGTGTATAAATCTAAAAATAAGGAAAGTGGAAAATGTGGGTGAGTAGTACTGCACTACATTTTCCTGCCTTCTCGGTTTTTTTATAAAATATATTTGGATTTGCAAGGAGTCATGTGGGAGCATACAAGACTAAATGGCACTATTTATGAATGCGCAATAGAATTAAGAAATTCGATCGGTGTAAAAATATCCAGAATAGAGCCAGTAAAATCCTCTTTATTGCGTGTGATAATATTTTGTATTCCGTTATTTATAGCTGAACAGTCTTGAACAGCATCCTCAAAATCATTCAATTCTGACTGTAAAGCAGCAAATATTATTGTTTTGTCTACTCCTACGATATCTATAATGTATAATAGATCTCTAATAAAAGAAAGGGCTGTGTCTCGTTTTTTGTCTTTCGCCACAATATAATATTTATCAGTGATTGTTGTTGCAGTAAGATAAGCTTTTATTTTTTCAGAATGGTTCTCTATATAAAATAATATTTTCCCGGTATTTTTATAATGAGGTTCTCTTTTAAAAGCAATGTCAAGAATAATATTAGTATCTATCAATATGTTCAATGTAAATATGTTTTTTTATAGCTTCCATATAATTCTCCTGTATTTAGAGACAGTATTAAATTAATTATTAAAATTATACTCTTTTGCCTGATAATATTCAATTCGTTGAATGAGAAAATGAACTATTCCTCACTCGACACTCCGCACCGCCGCATACCCAACCCCGATTGAAATACTATTAGTCCGCAGCCCGATATACATCCCCGGTTCTATCTCCGTCTGTAAATCGAAAGGGAAATAAATCGTTTCATCTCCCGGGTGGTAAAACTTGCCTTGCCCGGTTTTTGTATCAACCTGAAACCGGAACTTTACTGTTTCGCCATTGTCTGCGGTGGCCATAAAAGCTTCAGGGGAAAGGATTTTCGGATCCAGGGGATATTTGTCTCCCGGTGTATCATGAAGAAAATCCATGTGTATGGGCGACGTACTTTTATATACCTGGAGGAAAAAGCAGTCGTCCCGCTGGTAGGCGGCCGGATCATAGGTGATCCAGAAAAGATATGACTTGTTCATGCCCCAGCTTCGGGAATGTGTGGGTTTGTCGATGCAGATGTGGATGCCGAAGCCGCCGTAGTTGTCTTCCAGACCCCTGAGGTAAGTACAGGCGAACTCGTATTCCATGATGCCGTCCTGTTTCACAATCCTGGTGATATGAGTAATCGTACTTTTCGTACTGTTTTGAATAAGAAGTCCCTCTGCTGCCGACCAGTCGCCGTACACGATGTTCCATTCTCCCAGGATGGAAAAATTATCATTAAAAAGATAGTCTTCGGTAAATCCCGTGGAAATGATAATGACGGAGAGTATAAGAAAAACAATGAGCCTCATATGGTTCCTCCTAATAGGCCTTTACTTCGACGGTAATTTTTTCACTGTAAATATGTGCGCGTGCGAATTTTGCCTGGATGGTGTGAATACCTTGCTTCAGGTTCCACCGGCTTGTATAGGGAAATCCGGCCGCCGAGTATTCTTCTCCATCAACAAGCCAGAGTACTTCCGGGATTACCGGGTTTACCCGGACCTGGAGGGGGATTGATTGGAATTCCCCGGGGGTTTCCGGGTCGATAATAAGGCGTGTTCCGGAATGAGGGTGCAGAATCGTGATATACGCGTCTTTAAGATTTTCGTATACTGTTTCCGGGGTTCTGTATCCGTGTCTGGCTGCCCATGCGGCGTATTCCGGGGGAAGTATTGTAAAGCTTTGAGTCACAACCTGATCCTCCGGTGTCATGGAAGATGCTGGTTTGCCTGAAATTTTGTCGATGGCGAACTCCTGATGAAGTCCGCAATAGTCGTGGGGTTCTTCTCCCTCCTCAAAATACTCCACGGAAATGTTATTACAGTGCATACCTGCCAGTTTACCCGAGAGGGCGCATATTTTTCTGGGGATCACGGCCCGGGGAAGTGGAAAGGGTTCCTCATATAATCCCGACTTTTTTTCCGGCTGGAGATATTTGAAAATCTGGTAGGCGATGAGTGCAGTCTCGCTTCCCGTGACATGGTTCATCCGGACATTTTTCGGGTGGCCCATCCAGACACCCACAATATAATCTGCATTGTAGGCGATTGTCCAGGCGTCCCTATATCCTTGTGAAGTCCCGGTTTTTATGGCAATAGGAAAAGTGAATCCCAGGGTGCTTAATGTTTTAAAGGAGGGGGAGCGGGCGAGGGGATCGGAAAGAAAGAGGGAAATATACCGGGCGGTTTTGGACGACATATGTCGTACTTCTTTTTTTTTCACATCCCGGTTTTCAAAATGAAGCTCATAAGCAAAGCCGTCATTCGCGAGTATCCCATAACTTGTAATAAGCTGTTCAAGGGTCACATACACACCCCCGACGGCAAGCCCGTATCCGTAGTATTCCGCCGGTTTTTCACCGGTAATCAGCCCGAGGCTTTTTAAATAGCCGTAGGTTTTGTCGATGCCGATCTCATCCAGTACCCGGATGGCCGGAATATTCCGGCTGTTTGCCAGTGCATAGCGGTAGAGAAGGGGACCAAGAAAATCATCATCAAAATTGCCGGGCTTGTATTCTCCTTTTGTGCTTAAAATCGAAAAAGGCAGGTCCGCGAGAATGCTCGCCGGAGAAAAGGTTTTGGTTTCAAGCCCCAGTCCGTAGACAAAGGGTTTCAGGGTGCTCCCCGATGAACGGGGTTGGAAGGCGTAATTGATCGCCCCGTCGTTTTCCTTATCATAATAATTTTCACTCCCGATATAACCGAGAATACACCCGGTTTTTGCATCTGCCGCAATAATCGCGATATTGCCCGCGCCAAAGGGCCTGTACCGCGCCATGCTCCGGGAGGCTGCTGCACTTAAATAGTCCTGGAGATCAGGGTCGAGGGTTGTGTGGATCGGCCGGGTGTAATTGATTGATTCACGTTTCTCATATTTTTCCCGGTATGAATCGAGAAACCGGAATAAATAATGAAGACTGTTTTGGGGCCGCTTCTCTCTTATCTGGTAGCTTTTACTGTACAGCACTTCAAGTGCCGTGTGGTATTCATCCGCGGAAAGTGTTCCCTCTTTAAAAAGCAGGGTAAGGATGATCCGTGCCCTTTGGGCTGCCTTCATTGAGCCTTCAAAAGAGAAGAGGTTCATTTTCCCCGGGGCTTTAATGACCGATGCGAGGAGTGCCGCCTCTGCCCAGCTGATATCCCGGAGGGGCTTGCGGAAATACCTCCGGGATGCATAGGCTGTCCCGTGCATCTGGTTCCCCTGGGGAATAATCCGGAGATAGTGGACCAGGAGTTGTTCCCGGGGATATTTCATGACAAGGAAAAGCGCCGTGTAGATTTCCTTAAGTTTATTCAATACACTCCGCTGCTTTGGCTCCTGCATCCTGGCGATCTGCATGGGAATGGTGGAACCCCCCTGAATCGGGTTATTCCCCATATTGTTGATAAAAGCCCTGACGAGTGATTTTACATTTACCCCCCAATGTGAATAAAATTCCCTGTCTTCCGCCATCAGAAAGGCCTCTTTTATCCGGGGAGGAATCGGACCGTCTATTTTCCAGAATCCGTATTCATTGTCTTTGTTCGGAAAATCCGTGAGATAATTTCCGTCCTTGTCCTCGAAAAGAGGAGTGGCCGGGGGGCTGATCAGGGTAGCATTAAAAAAAGCGCTCATAAAAATGACGAGATGGATAAAAAACACCGGAATCGAGAGAATGGCGACTATGGATGTGATTTTCGTGCGAATGAGCACCTTCATTTTCTTTTGACCCTTATTTTCCATCAACCTTTGGATGAATAATTATTTTTGTTCCGTCGCTTCTTCCCCTTTTTGATAAGTCATACATCAGTTCGCAGGCAGCGGGGGGCTGAATAAATGTGCCCTCGAATTGTGCCCGGACCCGGAAGTAGAAATCGAAGGTGCCCGGGGGAAGCTGGTCAAAATAAAAGGTGACATTATCATCGGCATATAAACTATATGAGGGTTCCCGGGTAAATTGGCCGGCGGGTTTTGCTTCTACCGGGGCTGTGGCCAGTGCCGGGTTGAGTGGTTCGAATCCCGTTGCAAGGGGGACCCGGATCGCCACATAATAAGCGCTCTGTGAGTTAATGATTTGAACATGTTCCTCCACCACATCTTCCAGGGTATAGGGGATCTCGGTATTGGCTTTTACCGGATTTTTTGCAGTGAGGTAATTATTTTTGTCGTAAAGAAGATGCTCCCTGGTAATAACAAAACCCTTATTAATGCCGGTAATCATATTTCCCGGACTTGAGGGAACATATTCCACGGAATAAAACAGGGCCGGGTTTACATCAACCTTTTTCTGCACAAGGTCCAGGGTGCTCCCGGGTCCATTTGTATCCTCAAAAAGGACGAGGGATTTATTCTTCATGGATATTGTTTTTTTCTGGTTTCCCGTGGTGAGGGTAAAATCAAGATTGCTTCCCTTACTTTTAGGTGCGGCGAAAATATCTCCGAGGGTAAGAAGGACCGCGACATTTGTCGATGTATTTCCCCAGCCGTCGGCATCTGATCTGGCGAGAAGATAATCGGTCATGAGTTTCACCTCCTCCGATTCCGGATCTGCCGCGTAAAAAGCCCGGAGTACGGAGGCAAAGGTTTGCATTTCATAGGAAAGCACCGGTCCCCCCCAGGCGGTATTTGAATACTGGAGGGCTTCAAATACCTTCTTGCCCTGGGGATTGAGCTTAAAAACTGCCCGTTTTTTGACAATATCCAGGAGTTTTTGGGTGTTTTTATGAGTTTTATACCCGTTTTTGATAAAGAAATAGAGAATCCGTCCCTGCTCATAGATGTTTGAATTTTCAGCTGCCACAAGAAGATCCTGGGCGTATTCCTCATCACTATAACCGGTTGAACCCAAAGCGAGTAATGCATCAATCCGCTCCCGGAGTGCGTACGAGGAAATAAAATTGGAATAGTCGCTCCGTAATGCCCGCTTTAATGCCTGGACCGGTTTATCGAGAAGATCGGAGGGGAAAACAAATCCCGCGCTTTTCGCGAGAGACAAAAATTCAACGACATACGCAGTGAGATACACATACCCTTGTGAGCCCGGCCAGAAGGAATAGAGCCCGTTATCACCCAGGCAGGACCCCAGGTAAGCGGTGAGATCATCAAAATAAATTTTATCCGGGTAAAACATCTCTTTTAGTCCGAAGGTGGCAAAAACATTCTGTAAGGCCAGCCCCGGATAAAGCTTGCTGATACGCTGTTCCGTGCAGAGGTGTGCGTATTGGGAGAGAAAACGCATGCTGTTGAGTATGGAAAGAAGTGCCGGTTCCGTTGTAATGATAAGATCCCGGCGGACGCTGTTTTTTCTGAAAGGCTCCTCTATTCCCGGGAGTGTCACCGGTTCTCCGGGTTTAACGATAGAAAAAAGATCGATCCGGTTTGTGCTGATGTCCGCCTGCCTTGGAAGTTTCAGAGTGAATCCGTCGGAGGCATTGTCGGAATTTCGTTTCACCGCAAGAGTGATCTCCACATCAGTCTCACCGGGTTTTTCCGGATCTTCCGGAACCCGGAAGGGAAAATAGAGGGGCTGGGGGCGTAATAGTTCCCAGGTAAGGGGACCTGATTCTTCGTTAATAAGGTCTCCATCTTTTTCGATGAACATGCCCCGGGCTTGTACCTGAAAGGAACCCGGACCTCCGTCCCCCTCCACGACCCGTCCGATACCCCCGGCGAGGAATTGGTCCAGGGGACGTACAAACCGGGGCATGGCCGATTGGATGATGAGGGGAAGCCGGACGGCGATTCTTGATTTTGCCGAACCGAATTTGTCCGGTCCTGATATGCCGATGGCACGGATGGCGAAGTCTGTGAGATTATCCGGCATGGGGATGGTGATGACAGCTGTCCCGTTATGTACGACAATTGTATCGTTAAAATAGGGAACGGTTTTGAATACCCGGCGTATTGATGTCCTCTCAATCAGGCCTCTTTCTTCATCCTCGTCACCGCCGCCTCCCGGATTTTCTTCGATGACAAGATTCCCCACGGTTTCATTCCGTGTTTCCCGGATTCTGATATGTGAGTTTACGTTCCCGATAAATGAATAGAGGGGATTGGCGAATTGTTCTTTCCCCAGGACAAGGACTGCCCGGTCCACAAGCCATAGAGAAACCGCCCCGTCTAGGGGTGCCCCGTGAACATCTTTCATGTTGATGGTCATTGTTATGGTTTTCCCCGGTTCGGTTTTAAGGGGGTGGTCCAGGGTAATGAGTGCCTTGTTCTCGTCCGGCTCGACATAGAGCCATGTTGTATTTGCCATGGCGATGGGCTTTCGTTTATCGTCCTGAAAACGGACCTGGGCCGGGTCGCCCCCGGGAATTCGTCCCCGGATAAGAAGGGTATGGACCGGAAGCCGGGGGATCATATTTTTTTCGATGGGGAGGGTAAAGAGACCCTGACCGTTGACGATATCAATCCAGTGATACTCATTTGTTGTTGGTTTTTCCACTATTATGAGTGCCCGTGCATTCTGGAAAGGGCTTTTGAGTAAAAGAGTCGCCGTATTTCCCGGTGAGTAAGAGGATTTATCCAGGGTCGTCTCGAAAATGTGGGCTTCTGTTTTTTTCCAGGTAATGGGAGTGTCTCCCGTGACAAAGCAATCGGTATAGACTTTTTGCATCCGCCCCAGGTTGTCTCGTCCCGCAACTTCCACAACATAAACACCCGACTCGGTCACAGGTACCGACAATTGGAGGGGAGTGTCTTTGGATACATACTCTTTTTCAAAGATGAGTTTATCCACAATATCCGAATTATACTTTGCTTCCCCGGTGGTAAAATCCGATTCCGTTAAATAGGAATGCCATTCCCGGTGGAAAATCTTTACCGATAATTCCTTTCCTTTTAACGGCTTTTCGTCATGACCGATAACGATGATTTCCGGGGTGACCGCAAGATCTTCTTTTATTAAACTCCCGATTTTAAGCCCGATCACAAAAGGGGGAAGGGCAAGGACGCTGGTTGATGAGGTGACTGTCTGAACATCTGCTCCACGGACCGTGGCATGAATAATATAATTCAAGGGGACAGAGGTGTTTTCTTTTGACGGGTCGATCGCCAGGGTAGCGGAACCGTTTGAGTCGGTCATATCATTTGCCGAATAACTTCCGAGAGATCCCCCGGAGCGGACAGAGGTAAACCGTTCGTCCGAGGAAAAGAGATATCCGGGAAAATCCGGGGGCCTGACCTGGTATCCGTACCGGTTTACTTCCCAGGTGACTTGTTGATCCACTACCCTGCCCCCCGCGTAATAATCCGCGGTAAGGGTGATGTAAAATGGCTGGTCCATGGGTGTTTTATCCGGACCGGAAAGATTTATTTCGAACCGGGGAATCCTGTAGGCTTCTTTTTTAAAAGTTGTTTGAGCAAGGGTATCCCCGGATTTTGTGTCCATGAGATAAACAGAGTATTCTCCCGTGGGAATATTCGGCTTGTCAAAGGCAAGGGAAAAATGTCCATAGCTGCTCAGATCGATAGGGAAATCCCAGGATTTTCTTCCCGGGCCATTAATAATCACTTTCCGTTCCCGGGGTCCGTCTTTTTGTATCGTTCCCTGCTGCCATATCCGGATATACCCGAGGATGTACACCGTCTCTTCCGGTTTATACACGGGCCGTTCGGTAATGATAAATCCTTTCCGTTCTGCTTCGGCTTTTTTCTCTACCGGCTTTTGTCTGAGCCAGGAAAACCATGAGTTTGATGAACTGAACCAGTGGTTATTCATGAATTGGGGGGGCGGGTTCCGGGGATCAAGGACCAGAGAATCATTTTTATAGGTAACAACAATCCGTGTTACAGGGTAATTGATTTCAGTGTCATGCTGATAATAAAACTGCCCCTCCCGGTTTGTTGTTCCCCGGATAAGTGTATGCCAGGTTTTGTCTATGTATCCCTCCAGCTTGACTTCTGCACCGGACAAAGGCTGCCCTGTTTGTAAGGAGGTGACCACGAAGTTGATCCCGTTTTCTTCTTCAATCGTACTTAAACTTATGTCCGTGACGGTGAGTTTCACATAATAGCGCTTTGCCGAACCTTCGAGTTCCCGGTAGCCTAACAGATAGGTGCCGGGCTGGTTTTTCCCGGCGATTTCCTCCAGGTAGGGTTTTACATCAATCCCGAAAGAAGATTTCGGATTACTTTTGTCGATGGGAAGAGGAACCACACGGGAAATTAAGGGAGTGCCGAGTAATCTGATCTGTTCGGCCGTCTCCGTCCCGTATTCCGGTTCTTCTCCGGGCATTCTGGGGGGCCTCGATTCGTCCACCACGACCGGTGAAGAGGGATACGGCCAGAAATTAAGATTAAGGGGATCGATCTTGTAAATCCTTAAATCAATTTTTTCCATCGCCCGGCCCTGCATGGGAAAAAATTGGGGACCGTATTGTTCCACAAGGGCGAACCCTCTTGTCCACTGGATAAAAGGATCGAGCTGTGTATAATAGAAGTAAAAGGATGTTTTTCCGAAATTTGCAAGAGGCCTGCCCTTTCTGCTTTTAATATCGGCCCGGGTAAGGGTGAGCTGATAGGGCGTCTCACGCTCCGCGTCGAAATAAAGCATAATCCGTTTTCCGTAGGTGTTATACGTAAGGTTCCGCACTGCCGGGGAAAACCGGACGAGTTTTTTAACTATTTCCACCGAAGGGGCCGCGATATCCTCGGAAAACTCGATATAAATGGGATTTCTTCTTGTACCGCAATTAATTGCCTGTTCAAGACTGTAAATACTTCCATTCGTGGCAATGGGGTATTGAACCGATCCGCTTCCCATTCCGATTATTGTAAACTCTTTTTTTGTCTCGAAAATATAAGTGGCGACAGATCCGGGGATTTCCGGATCAAGGGAAAGTTTAAGGGAAAGGACGGCTTGCTTTCCGTATGGGATGGGGGAAGAGAGGGTCACGATATATTCGGAAGTGCCGGAACTTGTCGTTTTATCCAGCTCTTTAATCGTAAAATCATCTCTCGTTAAGCGGAGGGTTTCCTGTCCGCCGATCCCCGGAAGGGGTTTTATCTCAATGGAAATCATCTCCGCGAGATCAGCCGGGTCAATACGTTCGTCGAAAGTGAGAGTGATCCGGTCGAGAGGTTCAAGGTTTGTCCGGGAAGAGGGGAGAACGCTTTGCGGGGGGATCATGAGGGTGACAAGCTGTTTGGTGACGCCACGGGTAATGATTTCGTACTCATCCAGAGGGCCCCAGGGAATCGTGGGAAAAAATTGGAGGATCCGTGCATCAACCCATTTATACTCTCCCGGGTGATATGGTGTGATACTGATAATTTCTTCCGGCAGATCCAGGGGTCCCCCGGAAGGCGGTCCGATTTGGTCTTTGTAGAATATGGTCACGGGATCGTAACTTCTTAAAAAAGATTCGGGAAGAATAATGCAGGCTTCGTCGATGGTTATGGACGAGAGGTCGCCTGAGGTCATGTCGTTATATAATTCTCCTTCCTTTTCGCCCTCTCCCAGGGAAAAAAGACAAGGGCTGCTTATTATAATAATGAATAGGAGTATGAGGATTTTTTTATTGGTCATGAGTTCCTTCCTTATTTTGATTGATAATTTTTTAATACATCATAGGGAATACCTGTTCGGGAACCCTCTGTCCCAAGAAGGAGCAGGCTGTATTGTATTATCTCGTTATCCGAATACACAAGATAATAATAATCCCCCGGAGCAAGGGTACTGAAAATCAATGGACCTTCTCCTTTTATGGCAAAGGATGCATCATAGAGAATCCCCCGGAGTCCGTCGGATTTCCCTTTAATGCCGATACCCACGAGACCTTCCGTCTTTACGGAAAATTGAAAGGAGTGATATTCTTCCGGGCCGATGAAGAAACTTTTTTCCGGTTCGTTCTCGTGTAATTCCCGGGGGAGAAGTTCGGTGTACCGGAGGTTTCCATCCCGGGATTCCGGATTAAGGGGGTTCACGGATAATGTGTAAGAACCCTTGCTGACATAATAGAAAATAGCCGTATTCTCCCGGGTAGATGAAAGACCGGCAGATAACACGTTGTTCTTTTCTGACAGAAACATTGTCCCGGGAATATCCATGGAAATATGGAGAAAACCCGGGTTTTCCGCTTTTATTGTAAAAAGCCGCGGTTTATCTTTAAGGGCTGTAATGTCCCGGATGGGTTCGGGAGCGAGACTTTTTGTCTTTTCCGTAAACATGGAATAAAGGCCGTACTCTCCCGCCTGCCAGACGAAGACGGATCCCTGTCCGTGTGAAACCTCAAGGACGCCGTTTTTCGCGGGAAAGAAATAAATTCCCGGATAGTCCTTATTTTTTTCACCGTAATATAACATGCCGTTGTCTGCCTTTAGGATCTGATCGTCTGTCGCCCCCGCGATGCAAAGGCGGGAGAGATCACCGTTTGTCGTGACGCGAACAGATTTCGTACCAGACCGGCTGAATTGTTTTTCGTAGAGTTTGTTTTGCGTGATCTGCACTATCGTTGATTGGAGCCCGGTGTCCTTTAAGGCATTTATCCTGAAAATCCGGTTTTGTTTTGTGGTGTTCACGATGGAAAGAATTCCGCCCCGGAGGGAAAGCATCAGCTCAAGGTTTTTGTGTTCCCCATTATAGAGTTGCCGGGGTTTGTGTTTATACCAATGAAAAGCGACTAATCCTTGTGATAAAAGCAGGTTAATAAGCTGTCCGGTTTCCTGTAAAACAAATGTGTATCCTTTTCCCGGTTCCAGGGTAATTGTTTTTTCCAGGTCTATGGGAAGCTCTTCTTTTTGCTGGAGAGGGAAAGCGGAAACGGAGAGTGCGCAGGATAAGGGGGTGGTCTTTACAAAATAGTTTTCCGCGACCCATACTTTACCCCGGAATTCACCTTTTTCCGGTATGCCGAAAAGGGTTTTTTCCTGTTCGAGTCCCATTCCTTCCCAC
The DNA here is from genome assembly GCA_016934975.1 of Spirochaetales bacterium. Taxonomy (GTDB): domain Bacteria; phylum Spirochaetota; class Spirochaetia; order SZUA-6; family JAFGRV01; genus JAFGRV01. The sequence goes on from JAFGRV010000304.1 coordinate 15,748, forward strand.
ACATATGAGCCGTGTTTATAGTCTGTCGTCTGTGCGACGAACAATCCTGTTTTCTTACCCGGCAGCCGTGCCTCAAGAAGGAGGATGTCGCTTTCGTAATATGAGAGGGTAAAAGAATGTTCGGTATAATCGAAAGGGAAGGCGACGGCCCGGGGGCTTTTTATGGCGACCGGTTCTATGGTTACCTGTGCACTTGCGCCGGAGTTCGTATTAATTAACCAGCCGTCCGCTAGAACCGTATTATACGGTGTTGTTTGGACCGGCTGCGCGGGTATTTCCCGTCCGGGGGAATATAAGAGCTGTTTCCGGCCGCCTGAAAAGGTAAAGCTGACATGGTCCGGATTCAGAAGAGTCGCTGCTTTTATAAGGCTGATGTTTTTTTGTTCTGTTACCGTATAGTCATCTGCCGGTATAAACCCGATATACAGTTCCGCAGCCGCCTCCGTTTCCATCTCATGGGAGAGGTAAAGATCATATGTTTTCTTCCGGGTGAGGGGAATAAAAAGTTCATCCCGGAAGTCGGCGCATTTTTTATCACCCTGATATAAGGTGCCTGTTATGGTTGAACCGGCGATGCACCGGATAGTCACAAGACCGTGAAACGAACCGGTGGCAAAGGGAATTCTTAAAAGTGTTTTTTCCGGGATGGTGAGAGTTTCCGTAACCGGAAGATTTTTTTGCCCAAGGTTCTGCTGCTTAATTTTATCCACAAAAACAGTAGTGGGGGAAGACGCCGCACGCCCCTGTTTTTCCACACTCAGGATATAACTCCCGGTGGAAAGTTTCCTGAGTATCTCAAAATTCCAGTCATCCGTCATGTCGTCGCTCTCGGCGATTAACACGGATTTGTCGGCATTCCATAAAGCCGCCTTTGTATCCGTCGATCCGTAACTCCAAATCGAAAGCATGGAATCCCCGGTATTCCTGAGTTCCATGTCCGCGGGAAATCGTGAAATATTTTTCGGTACTCCCGGTGCAAGTTGATCCGTTTTAAAGTTGATAGTATACCAGACGTCATTATTTTCTTCTTCGCTCATGATTTCGATTGTGTAGGAACCTGAGTCGCATTCAAGGCTTCCGGATTTATCCCGGGAAAAGAGTATCTCCTGCCGGGTTTGTGAATGGATCATTCTTCCTGTCATACCTTTGGAAATTTCCGGGAAAATTGTCATTTTTGCGGGGAGGGTGAGGGTATAGGTATCCGGGAGACGGCCCGGTTTTTCCATCCAGCGTGCTTTTTTTTGTCTATTCAGCTCAAGCTCATTTTTATCCGGATCGGGATCATCGGTGAGAAGAAACATTGTAACCCGGCGGGTCTTGAAATCCATGGGAAGGGAATAATAAAAGTATCTCCCCGGGGCTAAATTTTCGTAACAATCGCCGGAGGAATTAAGGATCAAAGGCCATCCGCCTTGTTCTTCTAACCGGTAAGGGATGACGGATTGAAAACTGCCGGAATAGATCGCGCAATTCCCCCGGTAGGGCATATCAATCTGATAGATAAGGGCATGATCTTTTTCGATTGTTTTCCGGGATATGGATCTGTCACGCAAAATACCGCCTTGATCCGCGGTGGTGGTGGTCAGGTGAATCCCGCACCTGCCTTTAGATTTTCCCAGGGTTTCCGTTTCAATAAGATAATTACCCGGTTTCAGATAAGCCTGAATCAAAGCGTTCCGTCCGACACCGTTCTGCCTGGCGTTCCGGGTTTCGGTGATGAGGGGTGAGCGTATGGCGATGCTTGTGGCAAGACGACCCGAGGTTTCTATCCGGTACAAAGCCGGTGTTGTGACGATCATCAGGTATTGTTTTAACTGGGTCCGGTCGAAATCGGAAAACAAGGGCTTGTCTGCTTCGAGAATTTCATAGACCTTTTTCGGGTCTTTTATATAACGGGGTGAGTCTTCGACAGGCTGTACATATTTTTTTGTCCGGACAGAGAAATAATCCCCTGCTTTTTTTGTATTCGTGAGAGTAATGGTATGGGAACCTTGCCTCACTATTGCATTATTATCTGCCATGGCATTATCCATTCTTAATGTATAGTCTGTTCCCTGAATAGTAAGAATGGAGGCCGCATCAACATAAAAAGAAAGGGAGATTGATTCTTCCCCGGCGAGATACAAGGGCAGGGGGGACGCGAGAGATAATGGGAGTTCCCGCTTTATAATAGTAGATTTCATATTTGAATCGCGGTTCAGGCTGATATTCTGCCTTCCTCTATCCCTTGAGATGAAAAGACCGGGCCACAGGAAATGATTTCGAGGTTCACCGGGTTGTGTCGATTCGAGTTTCACGGCTGTTTTTTCATCAGCCTCATGAAAAATAACAAAGTGAAGTATGCCTGCCCGGATTGGTTTTATTTCCAGCAGATAATAGCTGTTGATTAATTCAATGGTGTCACCGGTTTTTTTGTACCCGGCGTTTTTTTGTGATTCAGGGTCATTGACTAAAAGAAATCTGTATGTTGCGGCTGCGCCCGCACCGAATTCCCGGATACCATAGGTTCCTTTTTTTTCAATGGAGAAGAGTGCTTCCGTTTCAGCGAGAAGGTTGATTTTTCTGTAATAGGGCTTTCCCTGTGATACATGTATGAATTCTTCTTTAAGTATCGACCAGTCTTCCCGGTCGTAGTACCTCATGTAATGAGGCGTGAGGTCGATGTTCTGTGTGCCTTCGATGGAACGGAATCCGGAGATAAAAAACTGTTTTCCCTCATCCTTGTCGGAAAAGGAAAGGTTTGCCCTGTTTTGAAAAAAAAGGAGTTTTACAACGTTGCCGGAGGCCCCGGTGATGGTGAGTAAATGGTCCTGTTGCCGGGAATATCCTGTAATTGAGCACCAGGGATCTTTCGAGTCTTTTGTAATGGACGCATTTCTTGAATCCACTGTTAATGTTACGGGGGTCAGATCATCCTGAATTAATTGAAAAAAAGCCGCGTCTCCGCCTACCCGGTAGTTATCTTTCCCAAAAGGAGAAATGGTAAGGGAGGTGTAATTCTCTGCGCCGAGATGATGCATTCCCCGTCTCACATAAAAAGGGTTCACTGCTTCTTCTTCGGGCCATTCCCGTTTTTTTCCCCCAATACACTGAAGAAGATAGGTACCCGCGGGGATCCGTTGATTGCAGCTGAAATACCCCAACGGTTTGCCTTTTTCCGGTTCAATGGTGTTCTGCCGGAAAGATATATCCTCTTTCCAGTAACCGTCTTTCCAGAAGGAAACAGAGGTAAGTGATCTCCCGGCGAGTTCGATGAAAAATTCTTCGTCTTCTTCAATTGTAAGCCAATACCCGAAGGTTTCCAGGTCATTCAGGGTTTCCGTAAAAAAATCAAGATCATGAAGAAGGGGAAAAGCCTTCGTTTCCCGGGATCGATTCATTTCTTTATAAGGAATCACAGAAAGCGAAAGTTCCCCGGGTCTCTCCGGGGCTGTCTTCAGTTTTATCTTATATTCACCCTCTTCCAGCAGCAGATCCAACCTGCCTTCTTCTCCTTCTGCTTTTTCAGCAGAACCGAGGGGTCCGAACATTCTGTCTATAATAGTAAGATATGCCGGAATAATGCCATGTACCCGGATGCTGTACCAGCCCCGGGTGTGGATGGTCAGAAGGGTTTCCGTCTTCTCTGCCTGGGAAAATTCCGCTTTTTCCAGACGAAAAGAGGGCTGGCTGAAAAGCGAAATGTTTAATAGTAAGAAGAGTGGTAGAAAAAGTGCTTTTTTTAACATGAGATAAAGGATAAATGTGATGAAGGGAAATGTCAATTTGTTTTTTAAAATGATGATTACGGAGAGATATAGTTTTTTTGTTTCAATAGTTCCCTATGAGGAGTTATTGTTTGATAAAAAAAGCACAATCGTCAAATTAGTATGGAATTCTATTTTTCATTCACTATACTTTATGAAGAGATAGAATCAAATGTGTTTTACTAACTAAATAATCTATCAATTTAAAAGGAGGAAGAAATGAAATTTTATGTACTTGTATTTTCTGTATTATTAATACTATTAATGGGATGTCCCCCACCCGATGACGAATCAGGGACAGGTAAAATCACAATTGTAGGATTTATCAAATATGATTCCACCTTTGGTGAGGATATCACGATTGATGTTTTGGAAAACGGCACAGTTTATTCAGAAAATATGTATGGGGGGGATTCAATTTCAACAGCAACGGTAACGATTAATGATATTGAACTGCCATATGATGATACGTGGGGATATATTGATGACGGTACATTAATAACCCTTATTGCCGGTTCTGAGTATACAATAAAAGTGGTCTGTGATGGAAATACCTATGAGGAGACTATTACGATGCCTCCGGAGCCAAATATTACGTCTCATAGTGATGGTGATGCCTGGGATGAGACAGCAGCGACGGATTTAGTATGGTCTCCTGCCACAACAACTCATGATGAAAATCAAGTATTGATTCCCTGGTATAATACTCAAAGTGAAGACGAATACAATGTTATATTACCCGCGGCAACCACAACACATACTATTCCCGCCGGAACATTGGAAGCCGATGTCGGTTATTTTCCGGGAGCCAGGTTATATGTTAAAACGCGGACTAAGATTACTGATTTAGGATCTGATTTTGATAGTGATTCCTTTATATTATTTATGAATGAAGAATCTATAGCTGTCGATACATCTCTTTAGTTTATTGCGGATAGTGTTGAATGAGTGTCAAGGAGTGGATATTCTGAGTTATTTGCTTTCTATGTGCGCAAATAACTCAGAATTTGTTTTACTATTCTTATTTTATAACAAAGGAGCTGTATTATGACGCCGCAGACAATTTTCCGCTTTTCGCTGAGCTCCGTCCCCGGATATGCCGGATATGGCTTCTCCTAAAAGTCATTATTAAGTTGTTCCCTTTTAGGCAGAATTGATGTAGAATATAATTATGAGAAAATTAAAGGTCTACTTTGATACATCAATTATTAGTTTTATTTATGCGGATGATTCGCCGGAAAAAAGAGATGTTACATGTGAATTCCTTAATCATTATATTGGTGATTATGATGCGGCTATTTCCCGTTTCGTTGTTGCTGAAATTGAAAATACCACGAATAATCTTTTAAAAGAAAAATTATTGCAGGTTCTTGAAAAATATCCCATAAAGATTATGGAAAATCACAGATTTTTGAATTGGCAACGCAATATATAAATAATGGTGTTATTCCACGACTAAAATTTGATGATGCCATCCACATCGCAATATGTACTATAAAAGAGTTTGATATATTATTAAGCTGGAATTTTAGACATATTGCAAATATTAAGAAGCAAATTCAGATAAATACCATAAATAAGAGGCAAGGGTATTTAAAAGAACTATATCTTTTAAATCCTATGGAGGTGATTAACGATGAACACTATGAACAAAAGTAAAACATCGGAAATGCTCATTGAAGTCTGGAAAATGAAAGAGAAGCTATTTAAAGATACACAACATATGAATTGTGAGGAATTATTCGACTTTATTAATAAAAAAACTGAAAATATAGTTGCATCACAAAAGAAGAGAGAAAAAGTATAATTCACTCCTCCTCCCGCCACCCCGCAGTCTTTGCCGAAATCGCCCTGTCATCGATACCCGGCACCTCGAAATATTTCTCTGCGAAGACAATTTTCCGCTTTTCACTGAGCTCCGTCCCAGGATATGGCTTTTCCGTAGGGAAAATCTTGTCCAAATAGACTTGTTTTGATGCTTATTCTTCGTTCGTGGTGAATGAACATCAACATAATTAACAATCTATATCAAAAATATTGAATACACTGTTGTATCCATGCTATATTCGCCATTATAAAGAGACCTATCGAGACAAATCGATAATATAAACTGAGGATTTTATATGAACATATGGAAAATGACAATTGGATTTATTGTATTCGGTTATGGAATTTTTACACTCATTGTGCGGATAATCAATCCCGCACAATTCCGTAAATTAAAAGCACTGCAAATGACAATGGGTAAGAAAACCGGTATGATAATTCATATAATCGGTTATACAATACTCCCCCTCATTTTCGGTGGAGTTTTTATGTTTGCAGGAATATTTGGGAAATAAAAGTATACTTCCTGTTTACATGCTATGCAGGGAGTTCTTTATTCAAGGAAAAGTTTTAGTAATTCTATGTTGCTGTGTACTTTACACTTTTTATAAATGTGGCGTATATGTTTTGAAACTGTTGTGGTTTCAATATAAAGATTCGCCGCAATTTCTTTGTAGGACATCCCGCTCATTAATAATTGAATGACCTCTTTTTCCCGGGCAGAGACTTTAAATTCATTGCATTTTGATTCGAATTTTAAGAATTTAAAATCTTTATTTGACCAGAGAAGAGAAGTTATTTTCTCCTCGATAGCCGATCGTTCCATGGTTATTAATGACTCTCTGTATTTTAATAAGGCAAGTACTTTTTTAATAAGTTCATTCATTTTAAAGGGTTTATAGATATAATCCAGAATACCTTTTTCAAGGCTTTCTTCTTTTTCCTGCTGAACCGTGCGGGCGGTTAAAAATAAAAAGGGGATATTTTTGTATTTCTCGTTATACTTTAATTCCGTATGAAATGCATGGCCGTCCATTCTGTCCATCATGATATCGGAAATTATAATATCCGGAAGAGGAATCCTTTCAATTTTTTCCAGGGCTTCCTGTCCATCCAGGGCATAGTAAAAATTGAAAAACTCTTTCATGCTTTTCTGCATAGTGGTGATGAGTTCGATTTTGTCTTCTATAAAAAATAATGTGTATTTGGTTTTATCATATGTTTCTTTTTCCGGTGTGATATTTTCCTGTATGATCATTTGATCTTCCGGTATATATTCCGAAATAACATCATTTTCCTTTATAGTATATTTGGGTAATATAACCGTTATTTTTGTTCCTTTATTTATTTCACTCTCGATTTCTATTTTCCCGGATAATGAATCGATAATATGTTTTACAATCGATAATCCCAGACCAAGACCTTGAGTATTGCTTTTTTCATTGGAAATCTGGTAGTACGGTAAAAAAATATTCTTCTGCAATTCTACGGGAATTCCCAATCCATTATCTTTTATTTTTAGATAGATGTTTGTTTCATCGGATGTAAGGGTGACGGATATTCTGTCTCCCTTTCCGATATGTTTTATGGCATTATCCAGAAGATTGTTCACGATTCGTTCCAGCGCAGTGGGATCGATTTTACAAAACAGTGAATCCGCAGAGGTAAATGTTAATGTAATGTTTTTTTTCCGGGCAACTGCTTTAAAAAAATTGATACAGCGGTAAACGATCATTGAAAGATGAATAACACTGTTATGACTGTACAGGATTTTACTTCTTTCGATATTTACCGCGTCAAGCAAATTTGTAATATCCTTACACAGTTTACTTATATAAAACTTTATGCCCTTTAAATCCGGGGTCACCTTATTTTTTAGACTTTTTAAATATTCATCAAAATTATTCTGGATAAGTGTAAGGGGTGTTTTAATTTCATGCGCGAGATTAACGAAAAAATCAATCTTCTTTTTTGTTTCATCTTTTAAGAGCCTTTTGTATTCTCTATTTTCCTTCTCGTATTGTATACTTA
>JAFGRV010000305.1 GCA_016934975.1 Spirochaetales bacterium
GATGTCCGGGATATCCTTACCAGGGCCTTAAAAGTGGATAATACCGTGGGGGACATTCATTATCAGTTGGCACGATATTTTAAAAGTATGAATGAACCCCGGGAAGAGGAAAAAGCACTTCTCAAGGCAAAAGAGAGCTATGCGGCCCTCCCCCCCCTTGCCCTTACAAAAGAAAAATTAATGAGGTATATCGACTCATACAACCGCCTCGGCACCTTATACTATCAAAACAACAGAACAGGTCATGCGGAAACAGAACTGGATAACGCCATCAGCCTTATAGAAGACAGGCAAAAGAAAAAAATCTTACATTATCATGAAGATCTCGGACAAGTGTATTATAACCGGGGAAATATATTCTATGATTACAAGGACTTTCCCGCTGCCCTGGATTACTATGAGAAAGCAGGCATCAACCTCTATAATAACCCCGAAATGAATTTTAAAATGGGATATATCCATTACCGCCAGGATAATTATCTTACTGCTCTTCTGGAATTCTATAAAGCGGAAGGAGGAATAAAAAATAACCCGAATATTCTCTTTTCCATCGGCAATGCACTTTATTACAGGGGAGACTATTTCACGGCTCAAGGGTATTATAACCATCTTCTCGATATCCTGGAAAAACGAAGAGCTAAAATAGAATATGTCCGGCCTGATGATAATCCCTCACACAAGTCTCTCTTTAATATAATTATGCGGACATATAACAATCTCGGAGTCACCCTTAAAAAACTTTCCGAGGTTTCGGGGGATCAGCAAAAAGAAGCAGAAGCCCTTGTCTATCTCACAAAATCCTCGGAGGTTTACGACACCCTCGACCGTCTCGTCACCAACCCCGAGACCATGGAACGGGACAAAATCACAAAAAACCTCGCGTTCTTAAATCAGCGCCACATTTTTTATCCCCGGGTGCAATACGAGCTGAGTCTCTACAAAGAGATTCCCCTGGATACCAAAACCCTGGATATCGATGATTTGTTTTCCACGAAGGTGGGGAATTAGGTGTGAGGTTGATGATTTTATTTGAGGGCATTTTTCCAGGTAAGTTTGGGGAAACGGGAAAAATCAGTATCTGAGGAAAAAAGGGTTGGTAATATTCAAATAGAATCTTCTCCCTCTGTACGGGCAAGTAATTCACCGATATTATCCTGATCTAATCCGTCGAGTAATCCCATAGGTTGGGATTCTGTCTTGTATTCCCTGGATTTCCCGGGTAATTCCATTTCCTTTAGGCCCAGGCGTAAGGACTCATTCAATACTTGATTAAATGGTTTGTGTAATTCCTGTGCAAGACTTTTTATCTTCGCAAAAACATCTTCATCTAACGTTACTGTTGTTCTCATACCTTATTATAATAATAAGATATGATGATGTGAAGACATCTTTTTAGAAAGGCAACAAGGCATCGATATGCACATTTATATTTTCATTTTAAGCTTTCTCTCCATATTAACCCAAAAAAGTCTCTAATAGAAACCTGAAAACTTGCAGATGGATGAATAAATAGGGTAAAAATGGGCTGATTTTTATTTAATTACCGTCTATACTATTAATAATATTATGGAACAAACTCTAAACATTCTGAATCAGATGGTTTCTGAGGGTCTCTTTTCACGATATACTATAGGAGGAGGTATTGCCGCCCTCTTTTATATTGAGCCTGTTGCTACCTTTGACTTGGACGTTTTTGTCATACTCCCTGAGGATACAGGGCAACTCATCACATTATCTCCTCTTTATGAATGGTTAAAAAAAAGGGGATATAAAGCTGAAAAAGAGCAGGTTGTTATCGAGGGGATTCCGGTTCAATTCATTCCCGCATATAACGAATTAATTACTGAAGGAGTGAATAATGCCCTTGAGAAAACCTATGGGAAAACTACAACCTATGTGCTTGCACCGGAATACATTTCGGCAATAATGATTCAGACATCCAGACCCAAAGACAGGGAAAGACTCATTATGATGTTGGAGCAGTCGGACCTGTCACGAGAGAAGCTGGATAAAATTCTGAACAAATATAGTTTAAAAAAGGATTTTGACTTATTTTTAAAGAGGTATTATGAAAAATAATGAAACACCTTATAACAATAACCTTACACAACATATTTTTAAAAATAAGAAAGCATATCATCGTAAGCTTGCAGAGCTGCCCATAGAAGAAAAAATAAAAATTCTTATTGAATTACAAAAGATTGTATTAAATGTAAGATCACCGATTTCGGAGAATGATACACGGAGGGTTTGGAAAATATAGATTTGGAGAGTTAATTGCTCACCCGGACAGGGCTTTGTTAAAATGCTCCCGGGCTTTTAATAACAGCTTTTATTTTGTGCGAATTGTGATGTAAAAAAAATAATTATTATTGTTTAAAGAATTTTGGATAAGGAACCCGGGAGATGTTTATAACAGATCTTTTAATTCATCAATAGTAATTTCTAAATCCTGGCAAATTGCTTTTATTGTTTTTCTCTTTAATGATTTTTTACCATGGATAGGTATTGTTGTTCTCTTTTTATCTTCCGACCTCATATACATTGCATGACTTGTACCACACTGCCGAATAAACTCAAATCCAAGTTTACGGGCAATTTTTATAATTTGGTTTGCATTTACATCCGGGAATCTATCACTCACACCGCAACACTCACAGAAGCAACTGAATAATTATCATGGGGTATTTGCTGGTTATTTTTAATATATTCTTTTATAAATCCTGCTATTACTGCTTTCATTTCGCTAAGGGTTTCTTCATAGGATTCACCCTCGACATGGCATCCCCGAAAGGCCGGACATTCCGCATAATAGCCGCCTTCTTCACACTCCTCAACAATTATTTTAAATGTATAGTCCATGATATACTCCTCTTTATTAATAATAAATGAATTTAATATTAACTGCAACCGGATAAAACCAAAATAAGAAATTACTTGAAAGGTGAGACAATTATGACACGAGTGATAAGAAAACTTATAGTCCGAATCTCTCACAGATGTGTCGGAACACCTTGCGGAATGCATGAAATAGAAAAATTGCTGTAAATTTCGTGTCTCCGGGCTGCGAGAAATTTCCGGATTACTTTAGGGCCGGATCTTCGGATTGCCGTGAGCCTGACTGCGGAGAACCACCCGAAACCCAAAGTAATTGATACGATTAGTCGGAATGACACTGCCCCGGTAGGAGCAGCGGAAGTTGAGCATGAAATCGATGTACCAGCAGCCGCCGCGAAGGATCCTTCTCTGTTTCTCTCCAATCGCCTTGAAATTTTCCGTATCGAAGTTTACAGGATCATGACTGTTTTTACTTTTTTCGTAAAAATCCGCATCATACCAATCTTTACACCATTCTAAGACATTTCCTGCCATATCGACAGCGCCATCCTTTGTGCTGCTTGCCGGAAAAATACCAACAGGTGCAACATGTCTCAGTTTATTATGTCCCGAATGAACGATTTTTCCATCGGGCTCCGGCTTTTCTCCCCAGGGGTATTTTTTATATTTAACCCCACCCCTTGCCGCACGTTCCCATTCCGCTTCCGTGGGGAGGTCCGCGCCCATCCATTTCGCATAGGCCGCGCCTTCGAACCAGGAGACTCCGGTTACCGGCCGGGTCAGGAAGAGTTCCTGGTCTGCCCAGCTCTCCGGTAGAGTAATCTTTTCTTCCGTAATAAACTGCCAGCCTTCCGGAGTCCAGTATTCCTCTTTGGTATAGCCATCAGCCTGAATAAACTTTTTATACTCCCCAACAGTAACCGGATATGTGCCTATTTTATAGGCAGATAGTGTGACTTCATGGACGGGAGATTCGTTAGATTCAGCATCCGGGTCATAGTTCGGCTTTTTTTTATCTTCCGCCTGCGCCCCCATTAAAAACGTACATTCCGGGATTTCGATCCAGTTCTTTTCCGGGTGGGCAAACCGTTCGTCCCCAGCCTGGCCGAGGGCATCGGCGGCAGAGACCCGCACATCGAGGGGGATGGTGTGGGCTTTGTCTTTATGGAAGATTTCCATGACACGATCGAGCATTTCTTTGTACAGCGTATTATGAAATACACCTTGTATGCGCAATTGGAAGCCGGCTGCTGCCGGCAATGCATAATTATCCGCAGGCACATCCCGGATTATTGCACCGATGAGCCCGGCGCAGCGTGCTTCGTCCGCGAGGGTTTTTTCTTTCATCTCCGCAGTTTTAAGGATGGCTGCCAAAAAGCCGTCGATTTTATCGGTACCCTGGTTATAAAGAATGCTGCCGAATAAGAGCAGCACTTCCCGCCAGTCAGGATTATGGAGGATTTCGGGTTTAATGAGGAGGAGTTGTTGTTCGGTTTCCATTTTTCCCCCCAGGGCGAGGGCGGCGAGGTATTCCTGGAAAGTGAGGTGCCAGAAGGTAAGGTTGTTTCCGCGGCTCACGATGATGCCGCTGTCTACTTCCTCCTGTTCGAGAAATTGCTCCGCTTTTTGTATTTTTTCTTCATTTGTGTTGCCGGGAAAATCAGTATAGATCTGTTCTGCTGCCCAGCGTCTGCCCGCATTGACCTGCCTACCCTTTGGGTGCATCTGCATGGCGAGGGCGATTTTCTGTAAAAGTGATCTGCATGTATCGCCGGTAAGGCGGCCGGTCCGGTCTTTGCGGGAAATGAGGAGCCAATTAATAATGGAATGGTAGAGATTTGCCCTGCCTTCGGGGAGTTTCCGTTCATTCCAGTGAACTACTGCCAGGGCGGTGAGCATGATGGGATTGGAAGTCATGCGCTGCATGGCGGGTCTGGTGCGGAGGGCGTTTTTGAGTTCATCGTAGTAGGCGTCGGTTGTGGCGGTGAGGAGGTTTTCCCTGGTGAGGGCTTGTGCCCATTTGAGTAAAAAGCTGTCGATGGCTGCTTCCCGCAGGGGGGCTATGGTGAATTCCGTGAATTTTTCTAAGACAATTGTTCCTTTATAGGCGAGGAGTCTGGTGGTGACGATGAATTTACAGTCGGGCCAGGCTGTGATGGCGGCGAGGACGATGGCGCTTATTTGTTGTCTCATGGTGATGTCCGGGGCTTCATCGAGGCCGTCGAGTACGACAATTGTTTTTTTAGATTCCAGGCGGTCTTTGAAAAAATCCCCGGGAAGATCCCACCCCAGTTCCTTACTTTTTTCATTCAGAAAATAGACAAGCCAGCTGGAAGCGGCATCCAAAGTCGGGGTATCCGCCCGGTTCAGGCTGCGGCTTTGGGCAATAAATCTGGAGAGTTCTTCGATTTTGATAAAAACCGGTAAGGTTCCTTTGGCGAGTCCCAATTTTTCATGACTATTATCATCTTTAAGCAGTCCTTTTGCCAGGAGGTAGGAAATCCTCCGGACATAGGTGGTTTTCCCCGAACCCGGGTCCCCGACAATTGTCGTATATTGGTTCACCAGCGCTTTATCGAGGCTGATGTCCGACCCGGGACCAGGTTTTCCCGGATTAAAGCCCGCTTTTTCATTTCTTTGGGCAAAATGTGAGGTTGATGCCAAAGGAATATAAAACTCATCAATATTAAACTGATACGCATGTTTTGCCCTGGCGACAATTCCGCGGATATTGATATAAGCACACTCATCATGCAGCCACCGGAGATATTTGACCGGATTCACCGTGCTCCGGAGCGAACTTCCGGCATCAGGTTTTACCTTTTTTTTCAGGTTGATAGTAAACGAAAAACTTCCGTCTGTTGTGGCCGGGTTGACATCGGTATTTATTTTCCAGATATTAAAATCCGGGAGGTATTTGTAGAATCGAGCCGTTCCCTCCCCTGTTGCCAGGTCCAGGTCTATCATTTCAAAAGAATTATAGGCATCCCTTTTTGTGAACGACGCACCGGCGCAGAGCATCACTGCTTTACCCGCGGCAGTGTGGGAAAATGACCCATCCGGGTCGGCGAGGTGGCCGGAGAGAATAATATCCATGGAATTCATCAGCATATTTGCGGCGGGTTTATCGATCGTGTGCATAGAAGAGAGGGGATGATGAAGAAACCCGATATTCAAGGCAGCCGATTTTTCAAGCTGGTTGATGATTTTATTCACCTGATAAATGCCGCAGGCGAGTTTCGTGTCCTTATCAGCCTCAGACCGGGAAAAAAGTGCGGAATTAATTCCCGCGAGGTTGATGAGAAACCGGGTATTGTTTTTGACAATTGTCGTAGTCTCGGTATAATAAAACAGTTCCCCGGTATAATACCGGGAGCCCATTGCCGCGTTGGCAAAATCAAAAAAGTGAGTAAATTTATTCATCAGGTGCGGGAAGAGTGTTTTATGGGTAAGAATCTTGGTGATATCATCCTGGGTCGCAAACTCATAAATACTCTTGCCTAACACATCATCAATCTCGTCCTTGTCTACATCCCGGTTCCCGGGCACCACAAACAACTGCTCCTTGGTAAGCTTTGTTTTTTTCAGGAGTTCGCGAAAAAAAACCGAGGCAACGCCGTATTCATCAGCCTTTCCGGCATGGGCTATATTACCGGTAATAATAATCAGATCCGGCTGCACCCCTTCCTCCGACAATTGTCGTACCTTCTCCAACATGGCTCTGTTCACCACATCTCCATTAAAAACTTCCACAGCCCATGCATCCCCTTAATTCCCGGGGCAGGTAAAATTCAAGTCTGATACATGGAGTATCCGAAGAAGTGCCTGCTTTTCATCAACCTTTTGATCCTCTCCTGATAAAAGGCTGATGTGTTCATCCGTTTCCACAGGCTCTCCATCATTTTGATTATTGCCAAGTCTCTGATTCTCAAGCGCATCTTTTGCCGCCTGTTTTTCAAGAGCGCCGAGTAAACCGGAAAAATTTGTCTGTTGATGTTTTTCCGGGGTAAGGGTGAGCATCTGAGATAATAGATCTGTAATTGAACCGATAATGAGCTTAATATGTTCAAGCCTCGTCAAATCCTTCATACTATGCTCTGCGCCGCCGGTGATCCCGAGTTTACTCAGCTCTTTTTTGAAAGTTTGGATCTCGTTATTCCAGTGCTTTAAATACCCAAGTCTCCCGGACCGGGTATAAATATCCGCGTTTTTTAAGACCACCGGAAAAATGCGATCATACACATCCTCATGGTTTTTTATACAAATCATCTCGTTCATGCAATGCTCTGATTTCAGGTACTTATCGCTTATAATTGTAATAATATAACTCCCCCGGCCAATCCGGGCTTCGAAGTCCTGGATATTACCCTTATAATGAAGGTCTTTATTATCTTTCACAGCATTGTAGTTGTTTAATTGTAAGAGCTGATAGATACGGTGGGCTATCTGTTCACTTTCGTCACCATCCCAGGCATAAGAAATGAATACTTCAGATTTTGTCATCCTTGCACCTTCCCCGCTTATTGTGTATTTGACACTTTATTTCGCATAATTTACTTTTTTAATTATCTGTTACTGTGAAATTATCATGATTTTAATATTTTTTTCAACATAAGTTATTTATAATTGGGGATCTCTTCCATGTTAATTATTCAAAATAGCCTGCAATACTAAAGATATTGCATCAACAATAAGGAGTAAGATAAAAAAAATCATAAAAAATTATTCAGATGAAAGCAGCAGGTAACATGAGGTCTATATATATAGTAGAACCTCATAATTTTAAAGGAGACTTTATGGTACCATTTAATTTTCATGAATTTCATTTTGTCATGAGTAGAACTATGAAAGAAAAGCTTAAAAACCTGGACATTTATAAAAAAGCGGGGAACTTATCCGGGCTTATTGTAAAGGTGCTTTCCGTCCTTACACCGGCTGTAAGAAGAGAACATCAGTGGGGTAAACAGAGGATGAGCCAATACAGGTCCGTATCAAATGACACGGAAGAGATCAGGGAACATGTTCATGTGTATTTTCCGGAAAATGTGTATAGAGAAGTGAAGTTGATGCATGCTGATTTGAATTTTTTTAGTATTGCACAGTTGATTCGTGGTTTGTTGGAGTTTTTTCTGGGTTTGATGGAAGAGTATGGTGATAACGTATATCAAATATTGGAAAAATTATTCAGTCGATGGGCTAAAGATGCTGAAAAAAACCGGCTAACACTTAGTCAGTATATACGACAATTATGGCGGATAATCCAACATATCCCGCCTCAAAACAGATTTATTAATATTTACAATCAGGAATTTTCACCTTTCTGGAAAATCCGGTTATAAAAAAACACCCGGACCAACAACAACCACCCAATCAAAAAACAACTCAATACAACATATTCCCATAAAACACCCTCTCGAAAAAGCAAATAATCCTTGATCGAGTCAGGTATCCTGCTTAAAAGTATGTAAAAACCAATTATTTACATTTATCATATCACAATATTTTTTACACACTAATACTATACAGATGTTTCTATCATTTTATTTATAAAAGTCTCATTGAAATCTCCCCTCAATGATTTACAAAACTTTTTTAATTGGATATATTAAGGAGATCAGAAAACTATACCGAAAAACATCAGGTTTTTCGGTATTTCCAATAGTAATGGTTTTCCATTTCTTTACATCAGAAGGAAACAAACGAAAATGACAGCGTGACTGGTTCAGGAAAACCAATTACTTGGAAATATAAACACATAAAAAGAGAGCGTATGAAAGCTATACTTGCATTGGAAGATGGGACAATCTTTTACGGCACTTCCTTTGGAGCACAAGGGGAGACAGACGGGGAAGTTGTCTTTAATACGAGTATGACCGGGTACCAGGAAATACTCACGGATCCCTCGTATAAAGGCCAGATTGTAACAATGACCTATCCGCTTATTGGGAATTACGGTGTTAATAAAGAGGATATTGAATCATGTAAAATCCAGGCACAGGGATTAATCATAAAAGAACTCTGCCGGTATCCTTCGAATTACAGGTCAAAGCAGAATCTGGAAGACTACCTTAAAGAACAAGGAGTCATGGGCATCGAAGGCATCGATACCCGCGCCCTTACAAAACATATCCGGGTAATCGGTGCCATGAAAGGGTATCTCTCTACAAACGACCTTGATGAGAAACGGTGTATACAAAAAGCAAAGGACTCAACCGGACTTGTGGGGATCGACCTGGTAAAAGAGGTCACCTGCAAAGAACCATATGAATGGGATCCCGAAGATAAAGAAAAAAAAGCGTACAAGGTTGTGGCCATGGACCTTGGGATAAAATATAATATTCTTCGAATGCTTTCCGGCCTTGGATGTCACGTTACTGTCGTCCCCGCATCTACAGATCCGGCGACAATTCTCGCTTACAAACCGGATGGGCTTTTTCTCTCTAACGGACCGGGAGATCCGGCAGGTATTCCCTATGTTGCACAGACTGTACGGGAACTCCTCGGAAAGCTGCCGATTTTCGGTATCTGTATGGGACATCAGGTCCTGGGGATGGCCTTTGGAGGTAAAACCTACAAACTCAAGTTCGGCCACAGGGGAGCTAATCACCCGGTAAAAGATATTGCCCAAGGCTCAATCGCGATCACATCACAGAATCATGGGTTCTGTGTTGATATGGAGAGCATCGGCAACGACGATGTTACCCTGACTCACATCAATCTGAATGACCGGACCCCGGAAGGATTGGAACATACAAGCTTTCCCGCTTTTTCAGTGCAATACCATCCCGAAGCATCACCGGGACCACATGATGCAACATATTTATTTAAAAAATTTATTGCCATGATGAAAACATAGACAATAATAAGGATACATTATTATGCCAAAGAGAACAGATATACAAAAAATTATGATTATTGGCTCCGGGCCGATCGTTATCAGCCAGGCGTGTGAATTTGATTATTCGGGGACACAAGCATGTAAAGCATTAAAAGAAGAAGGCTTCGAAGTAATCCTCATAAATTCAAATCCGGCAACGATTATGACC
Organism: Spirochaetales bacterium; assembly: GCA_016934975.1. GTDB lineage: Bacteria > Spirochaetota > Spirochaetia > SZUA-6 > JAFGRV01 > JAFGRV01. Next base: position 9,885 of record JAFGRV010000305.1, read on the forward strand.
GACCCGGAAATGGCAGATAAAACGTATATCGAGCCGATTACGCCGGAATTTATCGCAAAAATCATCGAAAAGGAACGACCCGACGCCCTCATTCCGACACTCGGCGGACAAACGGCACTCAATATGGCAATAAAACTAGTCGAAGACGGTACAATAGAAAAATTTAACGTAAAAATAATCGGCGCAAACTATGACGCGATAAAAAAAGCGGAAGATAGAGATTTTTTTAAACAAGCAGTACAAAAAATAGGCCTTGACCTTCCCATCAGCGGTCTTGCCCACTCGATTGAAGAAGCACGGGAAGTGGCAGAAGAGATCGGCCTTCCCCTCATTATCCGGCCCAGCTTTACCCTCGGAGGAACCGGCGGAGGAATCGCGACGACCCGGGAAGAATTTGAAGAGATTGCCGCGATGGGATTAGACAACAGTATGACAACGGAAATACTTATTGAAGAATCTATTATCGGATGGAAAGAATATGAGCTGGAGGTCATGCGGGATACCAAGGATAATGTCGTTATTATCTGTTCAATTGAAAATATTGATGCCATGGGTGTTCACACCGGTGACTCGATTACTGTTGCCCCTGCACAAACCCTAAGTGATAAAGAATATCAGATCATGAGAGATGCATCCCTCGCAATTATCCGGGAAATCGGGGTGGAAACAGGAGGATCGAATATTCAATTTGCCGTTGATCCCAAAACCGGAAGAATGGTCGTCATCGAGATGAATCCCCGGGTTTCACGAAGTTCGGCGCTGGCGAGTAAAGCAACCGGGTTTCCCATAGCAAAAATGGCCGCGAAACTTGCAGTCGGCTACACCCTGGATGAGATCCAAAACGATATTACCCGGGAAACCCCCGCATCCTTTGAACCGACAATAGATTATTGTGTGATAAAAATTCCCCGGTTTACTTTCGAGAAATTTCCCGAAGCAAAAGATGTACTCGGGATTTCCATGAAATCCGTGGGAGAAACCATGGCTATCGGACGGACCTTTAAAGAAGCATTACAAAAAGGATTACGGGGATTGGAAATCGGACACATCGGTCTGGATAATAAAAAAGATTTCGCAGCCATAGACGAAGATAAACTTTTAAAACGCCTCAAAGAACCGAATGCCTCCCGGATATTCTACCTTAAATACGCCCTTCAGCGAGGCATGTCACCGGAAAAAATCTTAGAGTACACCGGCATCGATCCCTGGTTTATTTATAACATCAAGGATATTGTGGATCTTGAAAAAGAGCTCATTCAAACATGGGAATCAAATTATTCTCTGGATGATATGATATTACGGAAAGCAAAAACCTACGGATTCTCCGACAAACAACTGGGAAGAATCATGGGTATGGAAGAAATAAAAGTGAGAAAAATGCGTATTGCCAGGGGAATAAAGGCGACCTATAAACTGGTAGATACCTGTGCAGCCGAGTTTGAAGCATACACTCCTTATTATTATTCTACCTATGAATCAGAGGATGAAACGAGAATAACGGATAAAAAGAAAATAATGATTCTCGGGGGCGGACCGAACAGGATCGGACAGGGAATAGAGTTTGATTATTGCTGCTGTCATGCGGCTTTCGCATTAAAAGAACTGGATTATGAAACAATTATGGTCAACTCAAATCCCGAGACCGTCTCCACGGATTACGACACGTCGGATAAACTCTATTTCGAACCTCTCACCTTCGAAGATGTGATGAATATTATCGACAGGGAAAAGCCGGATGGAGTTATCGTTCAATTCGGAGGCCAGACACCCCTTAACCTCGCAGATCAGCTTGCAAAAGCAGGGGTTCCGATCATCGGGACGAGTGTTCAATCCATCGACCAGGCGGAAAACAGGGACGAATTCGCGAAATTATTACATAAACTTAAGATTGACCAGCCGGCAAACGGATCCGCCTATTCACTGAAAGAAGCAACCCAGATCGCGGGAACAATCGGCTATCCTGTTTTAGTCCGGCCGTCATATGTTCTCGGGGGACGGGCGATGCAAATTGTCTACGATCAGCAATCCCTGGGGAATTTCATAAAAGAAGCAAAACTCGTTTCGGAAAAAAAACCGATCCTGATTGATAAATTTTTAGAAGATGCAATAGAGGTTGATGTTGATGCGGTATCCGACGGGACCCAAACAGTTATCGGCGGGATCATGGAGCATATCGAAGAAGCGGGTATCCATTCGGGAGATTCGGCATGTGTACTTCCACCCCACACCCTGAATGAAGAGATCATCGACGAAATCAGAAACCATACGTACGCTATTTCCAGGGAACTCAAAGTGATCGGCCTTATAAACATTCAATTTGCCATAAAAGATGATAAAGTATATGTTCTCGAAGTGAATCCGCGGGCATCCAGAACAGTGCCCTTTATCAGCAAAGCAACAGGTGTTCCTCTGGCGAAGATAGCTGCTAAATGTATGGTTGGCAGGACTCTCAAGGAACTTAAATTTACAAAGGAAATAGTAATTTCCCATGTTGCGGTGAAGGAATCCGTTCTGCCTTTCTCACGTTTTTCAGGGGTTGACATTATCCTTGGACCGGAAATGAAATCAACCGGCGAAGTAATGGGAATTGATGAATCCTTTGGTCTCGCATTTTACAAATCACAGGTATCTGCCAATCAAACTCTTCCCGGTTCCGGGGCAGTGTTTATCAGTGCCGGAGGTAATAAAAAACGAGATATGGTATTTCCTGCAAAACAGCTTAAATTTTTGGGATTCAGAATTCTCGCTACGGCAGGAACACAGAAGGTATTTAACTCAAATAACGTCAATGTAGAATTGGCAAATAAAATAGGTGAAGGGAAGCCGGATATCCTCGATTTAATTAAATCCGGAGAAATAAAACTTATAATCAATATACCTTCCGGAAAAAAAGGTGTTACAGACAGTAAACCGATCCGGAGCACGGCAATCTTATATGGAATTCCATGTATTACAACACTCCAGGGAGCTCAGGCAGCAATAAACGGCATAGAATCCGCACTAAAAACAGATCTTAAAGTGAAAGCTATCCAGGAGTACATTTCCTGACAAAATAAGATATAAGCATGAGTAACGGTTTTTTCAAAAAGAGTTACTAAATTGTTTTCTCTTCTTTCTTTTTTAATTTATCCACAAAATCCTTTATAAAGAATGGTGAATAATACAATAAATAGGAAACGATTGAGACTCCCTCAAGGGAAAGAATGTACCATGGCCATGGACCAAGAAGATCTATGAGCGATGGATTGGCAGGTTTACGGCAAATAAACAAATAGTTCCCTGAGATTTGCCGGAGTTCATCGAGACGGTCCCAGAAAGGAGCTGCTTTTGTAAGAATTTCCATAAAATGAGGGGTGGTTATAATATTTACTATAATAATAAATACCAAATAGATATTAGTAACGACAAATACTTTTATAATTGATTTCCATGTCGGTCTATAGCCGACAACGAATGTCATATATACACAGGAGATAATAATAAGACTGTGTGAAATAAAGTATTGGAGAAATCCAAAATGCGGGAATTCATATACAAGGTCCGGGGTAAGAAGAGCCTGAATCGCACCCCCAAATCCCCAGAAATAGATATACTCATAAAGTTTATAATTCTTCTTAATAAGCATAATCGGTCCGAGAATAATCCCCAAGCCACAGAGATGGAGAGGCAGGTGTTCTCCGAAGGAAAAACTACCATGATATGCATGCCAGATCATTCGGGTTAATTCCTGTCCATAAGTAAGGACACCAACAACAATACAGAAAATAAGCTCGATTTTATCATTCTTAATTTTTTTTAACCACAGTACTACACCGATACAGGCCATTATAAGAATAAAAAGTGCAGCGAGATGTGAAAAACCAAAGGTATGAAATTCACCTTTTAAATATTCCGGATTAAAAATGTTCTGCATAAATTATATACCTACCACATAAAAGATTCCAGGCTTCCGCATTCACAAATTTGTGTCACGCAAGAACCATTGGTACAATGAAATTTAGTCATCTTATTTATTTATATAAGAAGACCACAGTCGTTCCCTGCACAGCCGCTCAATGAACGACTCATCTTTGAACAGACTATATAAATGGTCGTTTACTAATATAGCGCAAATTTCAAAAAAAAATTGTAAAAATATTTTTTTTTCTTCAATAAGAATATAATAAGAATTTTTGATAACGGTGTCAAGATTTTTTATAAAAAAGTGAAAAGAGGTCCTTGGATAATTATATTTGCGTAGACCGTCTATCTTTTAATTTATTATGATTTTTAAAATTCCAATTTTATCTAAAGTTCCGGTCAAAACATAATCAATACCATTAACCTGGAAATACGGATATTATATTTATGTACAGAGGTGTGTTGATTTCGTCTTGTTATCTAATCTTTCCTTATACAATAAAACATCATCAATGCTGATTTCCAGCATTTCCGCGATAGTATCCTCACTAAAACCCGCACCAATAAGTTGAAATACCTGGTGCTCAACCTGGTTAAAAATCGCAAAATGATCATCATATGTTGCCGATCCTTTTACAAGCATATTCTGAAAGAGAAAATTTAAAATAATTTGATTCATATAACGTTTGCCGGAAAGAATAGTTTGAATTGCCGTGTGCAAATCACCCAATTCATGGCTCCCAAGAAAACCATCAGCTCCGGCATAGCAGAGCGAATTAATATGTTTTAATGCATTATCTTCCGCTATTACCAGAATATTAAGATTCTCATAGGTCTTTTTTAATTCTTTTACAAGCTCTATCGTCGACATTTCAACAGTTTTACAGCCACAGATGGCAAAATCAATATGAACATTTCGAGGATACAATAGAGATTTCTGAAGAGAAGAATCCTTCTCAATGACCACATAGTGATCATTTTCCAAAAGGATTTCTTTAAGCTGCTCCCGGAATTCCGGTAATTGTGTTATGATTATAAATCTTATAATTTCGCTCGTCTTTTGCATTTTCTCATTTTTTACCTTTTATTCTTTTTTTAGTACTATACACTAAATTTCCCACCACTCTCACTACATTCGATAAAAATTTACGATTAATCATATTTAGAAAAGGGAAACAGGTACAATAGCACTATATCACTAATATATTAATCTGAATATCAGCTTTTCCCCCAATTTATTATCAGGGAAGAACGGAAAAAATAATCAAAAAAACAGTATACCTACATAGGAGTTATATTGAACCCTTATACTCCTAAGAAGAATCCTATAAACAGAAACCGGAAATAAGACCGACATAGTATTGGGCAATCAACAGGGAATCCAGGATATTTATAAAACCGTCACAATTAACATCAGCCACGATCTCGTTAAATATTTCAGGGATAAATCCGACATAGAATCGCGCGATCAACAGCCCATCCGATATATCAACAATCAGATTACTATCAACATCTCCCATCAACCCGGTCCCGACTGTCGGCTGAGGAGTGGAAACAATTGTCGTAGCAGGAGTTGCCTCGGCTGTCGGCTGAGGAGTGGAAACAATTGTCGTAGCAGGAGTTGCCTCGGCTGTCGGCTGGGGAGTGGGGACAGTTGTCGGATCAGGAGTTGCCTGGGCTGTCGGCTGAGGAGTGGGAACTGGGGTTTGAACCGGTGTTGGAGCAGGAGACTCGTAGGGCGTGGGTGATGGCGTAGGTCCATCAGGTCCATACCCCCAGATCAATTCACCCTTCTCGTACATGGGAATTTTTTTACAGAACTTTAATTCACTGCTGAACGTTGGATCGAAGGAAAAATCATTTGATTGATCGAGATTCGACCAATCAGCCATATGAAACCGTAAATTTATTTCTACTTTATCGGTATCCTTGAGAATTCCTGCATTTTGGGTAAACCTCATCTCAAGGTGGTCGTTCTTTGGAGTAAGGATAAGGGCAGACATTTCGATGGTGGCATAATCGATATCCACAATAACATTCTGTTCCCCTTCTTTTGTATAATAATAATGAAGGGTGATATCGGCAAGATCCACAGGATACGTGTCTCTGTTAATCATTCGCAGTTGAAATGAGGCATTTGTAACATATCCTGAAGTTTCGACGCATTTATACTGGAGAAGGAGGTCTCGTATCGGGGGTGGGGCCACAGGTAATGGGTCCTCCTGAATCGGGGGATCATAGGGAAGAGTACCGGCTATTGAAGTAAGGGCATTCAGAACATTAAGTCGACCCCCGCTTTTAATTTTACCTTGCATCGAAGATATCGGATCGACATGATTAAGAATCGCCGATATTATTGCCGGACATGAAAGATCAGGATATACTGATTTGATTATTGCCGCAGCACCGGAGACATGCGGGGCTGCCATTGAGGTTCCGGATTTCGTCTGATACCTGTTTTGTCCGATTGTGGAAAGAACCATAACACCTGGGGCAGCAAGATCAACGGTATTAAAACCATAATTAGAGGAGACTGAAAAACGATCTTCCGGTGTCGAATTATCGGAATTTGCAACGGAAATAATATTATCATTATCAAAACTTGCAGGATAGTATGGAACAGAATCGTTATTATCACCAATATAATCAGAGCCCCCGTTCCCGGCGGCTGCAACAAAAATTATCCCTGCTTCTCGGGCCCGATCAATGGCGTTTTTTAAAGTAGAACTGAAATTATAATATCCCCAACTCGCATTTATAATAGAAGCACCATGAGCAATCGCATAATCGATTGCTTCGACAGCATCAGACAAGTATCCTCCGACATTGTGATTGAGTACTTTAAGAGGCATCACTTTCACTCTCCAGGAAACTCCGGCAATACCAACCAGGTTATTTCCCTTTCCGGCAATAATGCCGGCGATATGGGTCCCATGATAACTATCATAGGTATCATCATACGGGTCATCATCATCATTACAAAAATCATATCCTGGTACAACGTTCTGAAATAAATCGGGATGAGTGTAATCTATACCGGTATCAAGTACGGCGACAATGACATCTTCTTTACCCGTTGTGTATTCCCAGAGATCTTCCATACCAATTCGTTTCATCCCCCACTGTTCATTGTAGAGAGAATCATCCGGAATATACGCTCCCTGAATCCAATAATCAGGTTCTGCGTATTCGATAAGAGGATTATCATTAAGATCAACAAGAAGCCTGGTTATACCATCCTCCGGCAGATTTTTATAACGGAAGAGAACAAGCTCTTTTAAACGTTCTGAGGCTAAAAAACCATTCTTTTTTAACCGTGCATCGAGCTTGCTTTTTATTTCTTCCCGGACAATAGGTGAAATATGATCCGGTAGTTTTATTGATGAATCTCTTAGATTTAAGGTATTTTGTTCAAAGAAATATGATAAGGCTGATTCATGAAACTGGACAATTATCCGTGTCTCTTCATTCTCATAAACGTCTGCTATAACAGAGATAGAAAGGAAGCATAGTATCACTACTATCCACCATACCTTTGAGTCTCTCATTATATTCTCCTTTTTAATCTCAACATTAAACTTTCATTTTTTTTTCTATCATAACCGGTATGTCTTCAAAGGAGTATAAGAGGAATCACTGTTTTTTCCATAGGTTAAATACTGATACATTTTCTATAGGTATTCTCCCTATTAGTATTGGTAAATAACATATTTTACCCAGTTAAAAGTAGTGTTTATGCTATTATTCCACTTTTTTTGAACAAAAAATGTGGAATAATAGCGAAAC